>JAFPAT010000091.1 GCA_017425655.1 Rikenellaceae bacterium
ATGTCCTTGAACGCCACTAAACGATAATTTTCAGGATGAATACCTTTTTTCATTTTCGTCTTTTTGTTAGTTTATTACGTAATAAAGTGCGGCAAAGATACGACAAAAAAAGAGAGGCGCAAATTTTTACGCCTCTTTTTTCACTTTTTTCGTAACTTTTGGCTCATTTTCAGCCATTAGCACCGTCAGGATATTGTTACTCCTTCTTGAATTTGGCTTCGAGTTTATCCTCCAACTCATCGACTTTGTCTTCGAGTTTGTCCTTCAACTCCTCGGCCTTATCCTTCCACGCTTCAGCTTTGTCTTCGAGTTTTTCAAGCAGACCTTCAGCCTTATCCTCGATCTTCTCGTAGGCCTCTACGACGTTGGTCTCAACCTTCTTGTAAGCGCCAACGACCGAATCCTCAACCTTCTGATAGGCATCTACAACAGCGCCTTCAACCTTGTAATAGGTTGCCTGCACCTTATCCTCAATCTGCTCGTAAGCAACCTCAACCTTATCGCTGAAATTCTCGATCTTCTCTTCGAGGTTCATCTTTTTCTCTTCCATTGTGATATTTTGTTTTAGAACGTGTATTTAATACCCAGCGCAAAATCAAGCGTTCCAAAGAAATCCGGTTCTGGCAGGAACTCAAGTCGTGGTTTGTAATCAATTGAGAATGCAAGCGGTGCAGACTTTAACGAGTATTCCAAACCGACTATGACATCTAAACCAAAATTAAAACCACTTTTTCTAGTAGCCTCCTTATAACTCCAAGCTCCTAGATGAGCACCTGCACCATAGTAGAGGTTAAAACCATAGCCAATGATGGGTACGTTCCACTCATACAGACCTGTAAAGTTAAATCCACCACCGCGTTTTGCAGTACTGCCGTATGATGAATATCCCCAACCAATCAAAGCTTCTGCAGCGTTACCATTGTTAAATATATGCTTAACAGATAGTGAAGTTGCATTCGCGCCACCGCGAACACCGATAGCCCAATCATAATACTGTGCCGAGGCTGCCGACGAGATGATCACAGCAGCAATCAAAAGCAAAAATTTCTTCATAGTTTTTACCTGTTTTTAGTTTTCTCTTTCGTTAAGTTTTGAGACATAGCCATTTGGCTGTCTTGAGGACACACAAATCGCACCTCACAGGCTCCAATCTCACTTGCGAAATTAAGAAAATAAATCGTTAATCGAAAATAATTGTGGGATTAATTTTGCAAGTTTTCCGAAATTAGCGTACTTTTGCAGACACAAAAAAGGAATTGGACCCATAGCTCAGTCGGTTAGAGCAGCGGACTCATAATCCGAAGGTCGTGGGATCATGCCCCTCTGGGTCCACTAACAATAAAGCGGTTACGAATTTTCGTAGCCGCTTTACTATTTTTATGTTGTGCATTAAGTGTGTTAGGCGCGTTCGCGCGTGAGAAGGCCATACAACGCCTTCCCACAAAGAGCACTTATCGAGTTTTACAACATCCCTTTCAGGCGATCCATCAGAGCGTAGTTGGTCATGTCGATTTTTACGGGGACAACCGTTACGTAGCCATTTTTGAGAGCCCACTCGTCGGTCTCTTCCGCCTCGGGCTCGGCATTGCAGAATGCGCCGTGCAACCAGAAGTAGTCGTTGCCACGCGGATCCTGACGGCAGTCATACTCCTCGCGCCAGAAACCGCGCGTCTGACGGCAGACACGTATGCCTTTCAACTCCTCGGGACGAACAGCAGGGACATTGACATTGAGGCACACCTGCTCGTCGAACTGTGCGCCGAGCATCTTCTCGATCATCATCGCAGCCACCTGCAGCGCGCCGTCGAAATCGGCATCAAGATCGTGATCATCAAGCGACAAACCCACCGACGGGCAACCATAGAAGCTACCCTCCATCGCCGCTCCCATCGTACCCGAATAGAGCACGTTGATACCTGCATTTGAGCCGTGATTGATACCCGACAGAGCCAGATCGACTTTCTCGCCGAGCAGCAGATTGTCAAATGCCATCTTTGCACAATCGACCGGAGTGCCCGTAAGCGAATAGATCTGCTTATCGGGCTCATCGACAACCTTTTTCAAGAAGAGAGGTTGGTACATCGTAATCGCATTCGACTTGCCCGACTGCATCTCGGCGGGGGCAATGGCAATAACGCGACCATAACGCGCAGCCACCTCGACCAACAGTCGGAAGCCCTTGGCATTCACGCCGTCATCGTTGGTTATGAATATCAGAGGTTTTCTCATTTCGTATTTACTTGGGTATTATATTCGTTAATTTTTGGCATATCTTCGATGACAAAGGTAGCAAAAATTCCCTCTTTTCGGCATATCTTCGGGCGATCAAAGCCATTTTTCGCTCTAAAAATTTGTCTATTACCTTTTTATCGCGTAATTTTGTCGTCCCAAATGGGAGTGTAGAAATCTCTTACGAGGGTGCGAACCGAGGGGCGCAACACATTGAGGAGGCTTTTTGTGAGAATGAAAGGTCAGCTGAATAGGTAGGGCGCAACGGGATTATCGATCGGATAATGAGGTCGTTATGGTAGGATTCGTGCAGCCGTAATATTTCGCGCTAAATTCAAAACAATTGTTATAACAATGAACAAGGATCAAATTATCAAGTCTGTTGAGCAGGCTTTGTGGGCGGAGAAGGAGATTCCCGCATTCAAGAGCGGTGATACCATTACCGTAACTTACAAAATCGTTGAGGGTAACAAGGAGCGTTTGCAGAGCTTCCGTGGTGTTGTTATCCAGATCAAGGGTCGCGGTATGACCAAGATGTTTACTATCCGTAAGATTTCGAACGGCGTAGGCGTTGAGCGTATCTTCCCCCTCTACTCGCCCCACATCGAGAAGATCGAGCTGAACAAGGTTGGTGTTGTTCGCCGTGCACGTATCTACTACCTGCGTGAGCTCACCGGTAAGAAGGCTCGTATCAAGGAGAAGCGCATGGTTTCGAACAAGTAAACCCTCTGGTTTCCATCCAACAAGAAATAAGCGATCGTCCCGCGGGCGATCGCTTGTTTTTTTTGATAGATAGATCTTTATCGGGCTCTCTTTGGAGATATTGCGATATAGCTACATCTTTGCCGTCAAGGCCTGTTCGATTTCCACTTTCAAATCTTCACGCTCTACTTTTTATATATTGGTCATTGAGTGCTCGACCGAAAGTCCTACCCCTCAAAGGTCTCACCCATAAACCAGCGGGGCAGATTACAGCCGATATAGTTACCGACAATTGCCCACAGCCACGCCCAGAGCATCAGGACTTCGAACTTACCAAAGAGCAGAGCCGCAGCGTAGTAGAATGCATCGGCCACGCAGTGAGGAAGGCCGCACATAATGAATACGGGCACACCGAACAGCAGGGGCCAATAGTGGCCGCGACGTGCGCCATAGACTGCGAGAGTCATAATCATTCCCGTACCGACAGATGTTACGAGCAGTGCATCCCACGATGCTGACTGACGCGCCGCGAGGATTGTGTCGAGATTTGCATGCAGGGTCTCCGTACCGCAGTAACGAGCTATGCAGGCGGCCAAAAGGCAGCCGACAGCATTACCTGCAAGCATAATGAGTAGGCGCGGGAACTGCCGATAGGGCAAGAAGCCCGATTTGCCCGTATAGAGTTGTGCACCGCACATCACTACGCACAACAGACCAAATGCAAAGAGCACTGCGCCCGCAAGACCGCCAACGCGAAGATATACAAGTCCGGCAATGCCGATCAAAAGACCGGCAAAGACGGACATCGAAAGAAATTGTTTCATTCTGTAAGCCAACTATTTACTTAAAAAGAGCAGCAATATAGGCAACGCTATGCCGAGCAAAAGCTCAATGCCGCCACGCCCCCAAAGACCTTTACTGCCTTTGACCATAAACACACCGGTCAGCGTGATCACGATCAGTGCAATGGCGAAGGCATCCGAGAAGATGGTCCACCACTTATTGGGATTGTAGTGCAGCGTGGTCATCGGACTTACCAACGGGCGACGTTGCAACGACTCATAGACCGCCGCACCCGTTGCAAAATTGACTTCGAGCGACGAGCCACCCTTCAAGAAGACCTTCATACGGCCCTCGCGAGGGAAGTAGTGCTTGGTATATCGTTCGCTCACGCCCATTTGCTCCATAATCTGCTCGACAGCCGCACGATCACACTCCGACTGCGAAGGCAACGAACTGATTGTCTGCTCGGTACGTGTAACTGAATAGTGAGGGTTGATCTTATCGCGGTGGTTCATATACAGACCCGAAATGGCGTAGATCAACACCGCACCCGTAAAAAAGTACGACAGATCACGATGCAGCAAGCGACACCAACGACGCAGATCGTTACTCGACAACTTCATAAGACACAGCATCTACGAAATAGAACGACAGGTAGTCCTTACCCTCGGCCTGCTGACGCTCTGCAATTCGAGCGCGGAAATCGGCAATACGACCCTCGTCGCTATTGGCTGTCTCGCCACGTGCCGACTTCTCGGTGTCGCAACCACCCTCGCCGTTGCCGTGCTGCTCGGCTGTCTTATCGGCAATGCGCTGCTCCCAGCTCTGCAAATATGCCTCGTCAATACGCTCCTCTCGAAGCATACCCTGCACCTTCACAACGCTATTGACACACTCCTGCGCAAAGCTACCCAACTCGGCTGCCTCAACACGCAGAGCCTTCGGATTGGTCTCACCCAGCAGGAAGATCTTGCTTGCGCTATGCGAGCAGATGTGCGAGCAAACACCCTCGATCTCGATCAGTTCGCCCACCAATGCTTCACCATTGACATAGAGGCTGTCGATTGCAATGGCCACAGCCACAGGAGCCTCCTCCTCAACCTTATTATTCTGATTATTACCGCAGGCGGTCATTACGAGTGCCGACACTGCAAGAATGATTAACGATTTGATTTTCATGGCATAACGATTTTTATGGATTATTATTTCACTATTTGCGTTCTTGCTCAATTTACAAAGTTAGCAATTTTTTTCAATCAGCCACCCTCTTCTCTCCCAAATTTGGCTTTATCTCACAAAGGAGCGATGCAATCGGAGAAAATTTTCTATCTTTGTAGCCGTTAAGGCAAACCTTTCGTAACAATGTTGTGGCTCGAAATCGCAGGAGCAATCATCGGGTTGCTCTATATCTGGCTGGAATATCGCGCTTCGGTGTGGCTCTGGGCCGCAAATATCGTTATGCCTGCAATCTACATCTTCGTCTATCACGACGCGGGATTTTATGCCGATATGGGCATTAACATCTACTATCTCGGCGCGGCCGTTTATGGCTGGTTCATCTGGCTGCGAAAGGGCGAAAATGGTCAGACTCTACCCATAACCCACACCCCGCGACGGTTGATCGTCCCATTTACCGCTATAGCCGTTGTAGCGACAGGCGTAATCGCGGCAATACTCATCCACTTCACCGATAGCACTGTACCCTACGGCGACAGCCTCACAACTGCGTTGAGTATCGTCGCGCTCTATATGTTGGCTCATAAGTACGTGGAGCAGTGGCTCGTATGGCTTATTATCGATGCCCTCTGCTGCGGATTATATATCTACAAGGGGCTATACCCTACCGCCGCACTCTATGGACTTTACACCCTCTTGGCGTGGGTCGGATATCGCCGTTGGATCAAAATGATGAATGAAAATGGGCAAATATAATCTTCCCAAACCGACCGATCGCCCCGATATGGTCATCCTTGCCGCAGGCGACTACCCCGATGGAGTAGTTGCACGTGCGCTATTGGAGCAGGCGCGTGAGGTCATCTGCTGCGATGGTGCGGCCGAGGAGTTTTGTCGCAATGGCGGTAACCCGACAGCCGTTGTGGGCGACCTCGATTCGCTCTCGACAGAGTTGCGCGAACAACTCTCCGACAGACTCTGCCACCGTCCCGATCAGAATACGAACGATCTATGGAAGTCGCTCTCGGTGGCTATCGAGCGTGGCGCACGACGCGTTACGGTGCTCGGAGCATTCGGTCGCCGCGAAGATCACTCGATTGGCAATCTGATGTTGCTCGCGGCGCGAATGAATGACGTTGAGATAGAGATGGTTGGCGATCGTGGCGTATTTAATTTCATCGACAGCGACTCCTCTTTCGAGAGCTTCGCGGGAGAGCAGGTTTCGCTCTTTACACTCTCGCCTGCAACCTCCATTTCGACGCGCGGACTGCGTTATGAGCCACCCCACGATCGACTTTCGGCTATGTGGCAAGGGGTGTCGAACGAGTCGCTCGGTGATGAGTTCTCGATTCGGACCGACGGCCCGACAATCGTCTATCGACTATTCTAATAAGTTGATTTACTCTTGATTATAGGTGTGGATACTTCGCTCCGACGAGGGAAGATAATTCACGCCATACCAACACATTTGCAGCGCAAGAAAGGCCACAATCAGCACAACATAGAGTCTTCGGCGAGAACCACCGCGCAGATGTATAGCCACCAGATAGAGCGCCCACGTCGCCACTGCCCACGCCTCCTTCGGATCCCAACTCCAATAGGCGCCCCACGCCTGTTTTGCCCACAGTGCGCCCGTCAGCATACCGATCGTAAAGAGTCCGACACCGCCATAGAGCAGTCGATCAATCGCCTCATGCAAATTGCGTTCGGGGCGAAACAGTCCATAGAGCGCCAGCAACGTAGCACATCCCAACAGCCCGTATGAGAACATATATATCGCCACGTGTGGCACAAACCATCCGCTTTGCAGGGCCGGCATAAGTGTCTGATCAAGGATCTCGGGGCGCAGAAGATTAATCGTGAGGAATACCGTCGAAAGTAGAGCCGAAAATGACAAGATCCAACGATAGCGCCAGCGCAGATATGTAAATAGTCCCGCCACTAACAGACATAGCGAGTACCACAATCGCGTCTCACCCATTGTGCGCAACGGCGGACGAGAGAGAGCACCCCACAACATCGCCACAAACAGAGCCAACACCGCCACGCCTGTAACCGAAAGTGCAATCGCTACTCGACTGCGATCCTTGCTACGCAATGCCGCAACTGCCGCCCCGATTGAGAGCAGAGTGGTCGCCACCGCGAAATATGGGAATAGAGTCCAACCGATCATCATCGCTCAACCTCCTCTCTGCGCTCTGCGCTCTCCGAAGCCTGCGGCGCACCCTTGATCCCCATTGTCGCATTGCCACGCGGACCGACAAAGAAGAGCAGCACCGCGCCTGCAAGCATCATCACAATACCCGTCAGCGCAAGCCAACGCCATCCGTCGCGCACAATCTCGACTATGCAATATTGCACCTGCTCACCCTGCGGAGCGGTGTCGTAGCCGGCTAAATAGAGTGTTTCGTTCCACGTGCGACGATAGGGGTGATTGACTTGCATGGCGACCTGTCGTCCATCGACCAACACCTGCGCCACAAACGACGAAGGCGTGCCGTCGGTATAATATTCCACCTCAAAATCAACAAGTTGGAGTTCATATTCAACTCTTGATATACGGCCTTCACTATCAAAAACCTCGCGTGTCGGCACATCACGTGTAACTATCGAGCGCAACTCCTCACGATCAGGTGCACCCCAGAAACCGGCCGCTAACGCCAACCATAGACCGAGGTGGTTGAGCAGAAAACGCCAACGCACGCCGTTCTCATTGCGCCAACCGCGCAATGTAACCAATGCCAAATGCAGAAGGACAAAGAGAAGTGCCACGACCGTAGGCCACGCCGTCGATGCGGGCTCACGTTGCAGCCCAAGCCACAGACCGACTGCGACCAACAATCCGAGCGAAAACCACGTCGCGCGGCGCGACAATAGCGACTGCACCACGCGCGACTTTCCAAATCGCGTATAGAGGATGGCTATCATTGCCACCCCAGCAACAAAGAGAATCAGCGACAACGGATATCGGAACAGCGGCAACGGGAAATCTCCCATCACGATCTGAATAATCGCACAGAGCAGCGCAAGCGCACCAACTGCAAGCAGTTCGCCTACGATATTTTCTCTCTGCGCCGAGTCCATATCGGCTATTTACGTATGAAGAGTTTTACAATCTCGCTCACCACAAACGGAGCTACCGACAGTCCGACAACCCACAACCACTGCTCACTCGAGAGCGCGGTTACGTGGAAGATCGATTGCAGGGCGGGGATCAACATCACACCGAGCATCAGTGCAACAACCAACAAAATTGCGCCCCACAGCAGGCCATTCGAGAAGAGAATCGAGAAGGCATTCTCCTTACCCGAACGGATACTGAAAATGAGCGACATCTGCGAGAATGCCAGCACTGCAAAGGTCATCGTGCGAGCCACGTCGATCGAGGTGTGCAGACCGATTTGGTAGGCCGCAAGCACCAATCCCGAAATCAACACACTCTGCAAAACGATACGGATTACAAAGCCGCGGGTCAAAATACCCTGATCGGGGTCGATCGGCTTACGGCGCATAATATTTCGTGCTGCGGGATCGACGCTCAATGCCAATGCAGGCAGTGAATCTGTAACCAGATTGATCCAGAGGATATGTATCGGCAACAGCGGCGTTACCATATTGCAAATCACCGCCGTAAAGAGCACCAAAATCTCACCCAGATTGGTCGAAAGCATAAACTGAATCGACTTCATCAAATTATCGTAGATGCGACGACCCTCCGACACCGAGCTGACGATCGTTGCGAAATTATCATCCGTAAGAATCACATCGGCAGCCTCCTTCGACACGTCGGTACCCGTAATACCCATCGCCACACCGATATCGGCCAGCTTCAATGCCGGCGCATCATTTACGCCGTCGCCCGTCATCGCAACCACATTGCGACGCTCCTGGAACGCCTTGACAATTCGCACTTTATGCTCGGGAGCAACACGCGCAAAGACTGCCGCGTGCTCGGCCGTAGCTCGCAATTCGTCATCAGACATAGCCTGTACCTCAACGCCCGTATGGACCGTATTGCCCTCCTCCATAATTCCGAGCGCACGAGCAATAGCCGTAGCCGTAATGCGGTGGTCGCCCGTAATCATCACGGGGCGAATACCAGCAGCGCGGCACTCGGCCACCGCATCCTTAACCTCCTCGCGAGGAGGATCGATCATACCAACCATACCGACAAAGATCAAATCGCACTCCACGGTCGCAGGTTCAACCACAGCAGGTAGCTCATCAATATATTTGTAGGCCATAGCCAGCACTCGCAGTGCGCGACCTCCCATATCGTGGTAGGCCTCATTAAGACGCGCACGATCCTCGTCTGTAAGGTCGCGCTCCTCGCCGCGCACATGTATCTGCTTACAGCAGGCCAACATCTCGTCCATCGCACCCTTAACGGCCACCATCAAGCGACCCGATGCAGGATCGCGGTGGATTGTTGACATCAGTTTTCGCTCCGAGTCAAACGGGATCTCTCCCGCACGCGGAGCCTCCGAATCGAGTTTATCTTTATAGAAGCCCCACTTCAAGCCCAAATCGAGCAAAGCCGTCTCGGTCGGGTCGCCCAGCGTCTGCACGCGATCACCTTCGCGACTCAACTTTCCGTCGTTGGCGAGGTTGGCAATACGCACCAGCAGTCGCTCGGCATCGGTATCGACAACATCGTCGGCAACCAGCACATTGTCGGTATAGATATGGGTTACAGTCATTCGGTTCTGGGTCAGCGTACCCGTCTTATCCGAGCAGATCACGGTCGTACTACCCAACGTCTCGACCGAAGGCAGATTGCGAATAATCGCATTTTTCTTCGCCAGACGCTGCACGCCGATTGCCAGCACGATAGTCGAAACCGCAGGCAGACCCTCGGGAATTGCCGCCGCAGCCAAGCTCACTGCCGTCATAAACATCGTCATCAGATCGTTGCCATACAAAATGCCGACAACAAAGATCAGCGCACAGATCGCCAGCGCCGCCACAGCCAAATACTTACCCAACTGATCCAAACGTTGCTGCATCGGAGTTTTGGTCTCGGGCACAGATTGAATCATCGAGGCGATCTTACCCACCTCCGAGGCCTCGCCAACAGCCGTAACCACACCGCGACCACGACCATACGTTACCGAACACGACGAGAAGGCCATATTGGTTCGATCGCCAATCGGAGCCTCGCCCTCGATCACCGCAGTCTGCTTCTCAACGGGCAGCGACTCACCCGTCAGGGCCGCCTCCTGAATCTTCAAATTGACCGACTCGGTGAGTCGCATATCGGCAGGCACGCTATCGCCCGTCTCGATCTCGACCACATCGCCCACAACCAACTCGCGCGACTCGATTACCTGCACCTCGCCACCACGGACAACTTTACAGTGCGGTGCCGCCATCTTCTCAAGCGCATCGAGCGACTTCTCGGCCTTGGCCTCCTGCGCCACGCCGATAATGGCGTTGAGCACCACGATAACCATAATGATAATGGCATCGGTAAAGCCCTCGCCCTCCATCACACCCACAACGCCCGAGATAACAGCCGCTGCAATCAGCACCAAGATCATAAAACTCTTGAACTGCGCGAGGAATTTCACCAACAGCGTAGTGTGTTTTGTTTTACGGAATTCGTTGTAGCCGTCGCGGGCCAAACGCGCTGCCGCCTCTTCGGTCGAGAGACCCTGCGCGAGATCGGTCGAGAGTTGCTCGGCGATCTGTTCGATGGTGTTGTTATACACTTTTTCGAGGTTCATATAATGAGTCATTTTTTGCATTTCGTAATTACAAAAATAGGAATCCTTTACGAATTTTCCGCACTTCGTCGCAATCAAAATCTCAACCATTAGTCGGATATGCATGGAAAAGCGTTGAAATTCTCATTTTTTTCGTTAAATTTGTGAGGATAATCTGATTTATAAAACTAAAAACTACCCTATAATGAAACGATTTCTTTCGCTCTTTGTGTGTTCGCTGGCCGCGCTGACTGCCTCGTCGCACAACATCTACACCATCTATCCCACCCCGCAGAATCAATATGGATTCGAGCGCACGGCCTCTTTCACACCACAGGTCAATATCGTTGTCGAGAGTGAGATCGACCAGACGACTATCGATCGCGCCGTGCAGGTACTTACCGATCACGGATTTAAGGCCAACGTGTCGAAGACCATCGCCAAGAGTGGCTCGAATCTGCTGCTCGGCGTTGCCGGCTCAAAGGGTACGGTCGATCGCCTCGTTACGTCGCTCGGCCTCGATCGCTCGGTCTTTGCGCTCGACGAGAAGTATGATCGCCACCTGCTCACGCTTACGGACAACGGGCGCGGTGCCGCACAGGTGGTTATCTTGGGTGAGCACACCGATGCCGTTTTCTACGGTTTGGCTTCACTCGAACAGATGTTGGATCAGGGCACGACCGATATGCAGTGTGTGCTGATCGAAGACTATGCCGATACGCGCTATCGTGGCGTTATCGAGGGCTACTACGGAGTCCCCTATACGGCCGAAGTTACGAAGGATCTGTTTCGCTTTATGGCTCGTTTCAAGATGAATACATATATGTATGGTGCGAAATCCGACGAGTATCACTCGCGCTATTGGAGTGAGCCCTACCCTACCGAGATCACCGAGCATCAGAAGCGTATCGGCTTCCTGACGCAGGATATGATGCGCGAGATCACCGACGTTGCCCACGCTACCAAAGTCAATTTCATCTGGGCAATCCACCCGGGTCGCGCCTTTGCCAAGGCTGACAACGAGAAGGTACTCAATAAGATTATGGACAAGTTCGAGAGCATGTACTCGTTGGGCGTACGCCAATTCGGTGTCTTTGTCGATGATGTGGGTGTGCCGACCGAGGTCGAGGAGATGGAGATCTGCGCTCGCAACCTCGATCAACTCCAAAAGATGATCGACAAGCGCTGGAATAGCACCAACGCACCCGCTGCCGATCAGGTCAAGCCGTTGCACTACGTTCCGCAGCTCTACTGCTACTCGTGGAGCACTCCCGAGGGCACAAAGAATTTCTTCAACTCGCTATCAAAGACCGATCCCAAGATCGAGATCTACATCACCGGTCGCAACGTTTGGTCAGTGCCGAGCAACGAGGACATTTCGCACATTACCCAATATCTGGGTCGCAATGTAAGTTGGTGGTGGAACTACGCCTGCAACGATGCCGACTTCACGAAGCTCTTCATTATGGATATGTACACCAACTTCCGCGATGAGTCGCATATCGACAACCTCGCCCGTTTGGAGAGCAGTTTATCGGGCGTTAATACGATCATTATCAACCCGATGCAGCAGGGCGCAGCGTCGAAGATTCCGCTGTTCAGCGTTGCCGATTATACGTGGAACAGCGACGCATTCAACAACGACAAGAGCTGGGAGGCATCGCTGCCGGCCGTTGTTGGTAAGGAGCGCGCCGTAGCTCTGCGCAAAGCGGCTCCCTATCTGCGTTATTTCGATTCTGACGGTCTGACATACCTCTTTGAGCGTTACAAACTCTCGATTAAGCGCGGCAAGCCCGACCATCAGGCTCTGCTCAAAGAGTTACGCGAAATTCACGCTGCGTGTGTCGAATTGAAAAAGATGAAGGATTCGAACGACGAGAGCGATCGTCTGTTCTATGGTGATATCCGCCCCTGGTTGCTCAAATTGGAGGCAATGACAAGCGAAGCCGTTGCGCTGTTCGAGGGCAAAACACCTCCGACGGTCGATTATGTGAATAACCCCGACTTCCAATTCGAGACATTGAACGGTATGGGTGAACATATTTCACTCAAAGTGATGACCGCCGAGCCATCGAACGAGTGTCTGCCCGAATTGCTCAAATGGCTGCACGAGCAGGAGGTAATTCCTTAATTATGAGCACTCGTGCGATAGTTGCACGATATAAATTTGCATTTGTGTAACGACGCGATATTTACGTCAAAAAAACAATTAAACTGAACGGCTATGAAAAAGTTTTTACTCGCGGCCTTTGCGCTGATAGCCTCGGTCGCACTCTATGCACAACAAGCCACGCCATTCAACGGGCAGATCATCGCGCCCAATGGCAAGGGTTTGAAAGCTCAACTCTCAATCAAAGGCACCGACCTGGCGGCTAATGCCGACAAGCAGGGTCGTTTCGGATTCACAACGCTCAATGCTGATGATGTTTTGGAGATCAAATGCAATAAGCAGATTCGCGAGGTGAAGGTCGAAGGTCGCCAATCGATGCGCATCGTCTGGGGCGCAGATGGTGTCGAGGTGAGCGAAGATGCAGCACTCGTCAGCGAGGGCGAAAAATGGGTTAAACGTCGTGAATATCTGAACGATCTGTCGAAGATTATGGGTACTGATCTGCGTCGTAGCGGTGCGCACTCGTTGATCAGCGCACTACGCGCACGTGTTCCGAGCATCGAAATCGACGATCAAGGTCGTGTGATTATCCATCGCGCCTCGGTGCAGAAGTCGAGCGGCGGTATTGGCGATCGCGCAAATGTCAATTTCAATGCGATGATTGTGCTCGACGGGCAGGAGATTCAGTCGTTGAACGATGTTAGTCTGTTCGACGTGGGTATGGTCCAGATTTTAGACGAGGCTCCGCTCTACGGTTTTCGTGGTGTGAATGGCGTAGTGGAGATCACCTCCGAGTCAGCTCTAAAGAAGAAGTAAAATCGATTGGGAGAGCTTACCCAAAACAGAGTTTCACAACTCCAAAACAGAAAACGAGCCTGCACCGTAAAGGTTGCAGGCTCATTTTTCTTGCTTGTTACAGAGAGCTATTCGCCCTTAATCTCCGCAGGAATCTCGGTACGCTCGTAGATGCTAACATCTTCGGGATCGTCCTTTGCCACCCAAGTCATCTTCGTTGCAGTGAGCGAGGTAACCACGTAGCGATGCGACCAATCACCACGGTCGTAGTCGTAGTTGCCGCGAATAACCGCACTACCAATCGTCTCGTCGATCTCGATATAGAAGTTGCCTGTCAGCAACTGCGTCGAAAAACTACCCAGATTTTGATAGAGTTTATAGCTACAGTCGCGACGTACGAAGTCGATATATACGTAGCTACCATCAGGCAACGCAACACCCTTCCACTCGGCAAGTTTCCACTCGCCAGCAATGTTGTTGGCCGTAACCTCCAACTGCGGATCCGTTGGAACAACGGGTTCATCATCGCACGCCACAAACCCGAACGTCGCCACCAAAAGGCTAATTGTCAATAAGATAAATCGTTTCATATTGTATGTTTTTATTTCTATTTTCGCGTTTCATTGCTACTGCTCGGCATAAAAATCTCGATCATTCGCTCGCGTGGCGCAAGGTCCAACCCATTGAGAAATAATCGCGGTCGCACCTTCGACCAGCGATCTTCACGCGGTTCGTAGGTGATAACCAGATCCCCCGCTTCACCCGCCTGCAATATTTCCGGCTCGGTATGCACACTCACTCCGCGTGTGGTCAAGAGTGTATCGGCAGAGATCTTTAACGCTTTGCGGCCGCCATTCATACACGCTATACGTTCTGTCTGAACGCCCTCGTTCTCGAAGCGAACCCATTTGCGGCCAAGCAGCAACGCTCCGCAACTCTCCGCGTAGTCGCCACTACGATCCGCTGCCGCACGCACCCTGCCGCACAAGGTTACAACCGCCGCAGGTCGCTGACCCGAACGGTCGGTATAAATAAATATACGTTGGCTCACCTCGCCCGCATGTCCCCGCGGAAAGTATGTGATCTGCAACTTATTACGCCCACCTCTTGCCGTCGGCTCGATCGTTTCCGACTCCGCCTTCAAACATCCGCACGAGGTCGAGATGCGGGTAATTGTGATCGGTTTCTCGCTAACATTTCGCCACTCAATCTCACCGTGCCACGCGCCGCTATCATCGGCAATCGTACCGAAATTGAGCGTCGCGCCGCCCACAAATCGCATTCCGACATCTGTCGTCGCCACGTTGCGTGCGCTATCGATTTTCGCGCGGGGAATAATGCGGATTTGCGCGTGTGCAGTCGTCATCATCGCCATAATGGAGATGGCCACGACCAGCAAACGCACTATGTTTCGCTCCCAGCGCATCGCAATATCTACCTTACAACCAGCCGCTTACTGCCTTCTTGCGAACGGTGATATTAAACTTGAACGACTCGCCATTGCTTGCCGTAATCTTCGCCGAGGTTACGCCCTCCGCAACACCCGAGAAGAGGAGCTTCGCCCCCTCGCTCTTGACCGTTGCCATCGAGGTATTGTCAATTGTTACCGTATAGGTCAGCTCGTCGCCACCCTCAAAGTAGCGCGACGGAACGACAGCGATCGAACTGCCCTGGGCAATATAGAGATTGGGGAAACTCATCTGGCGACCTGCGCCCTCGATCGCGGCGAGCAGAGCCCCCGCATCGACCTGACCCGTACCCATCTTACCACGATAGGCGTTTAGATTGATCTGCATCGGCTGAATCGGACCGATATCGGCAACGTAGCGCGTATAGGTCTTTGCGCCCGTCTGATACTCGTCAATCGGAGCTGTTGTCGAACAAAGCAACTCGCGCATCTCCGCTTCGGTGAAGTGGCGACGCAACTGTGCCGCATACGAAATACCGAGAGCCACAACACCCGACACGTGGGGACACGCCATCGACGTACCCTCCATAAATCCGTAACCACTCGGACTGATGTGGTAAGGCAGGGTCGAAAGAATGCAACCCACCTCGCCGTAGTTATGCTCCTCGTCGATATAGTCGTAGTAGTAATCCTGATCGCCACCGGGAGCCGATACCGACGTGCCGGGGCCATAGTTGGTATATACCGCAGCGGTGAAATCGGCCGCCGTAGCTGCCACCGAGATATAATCCTCCGAAGCTCCGGGATAGCCCGCCATAGGCGCGCTCTCGTTACCACCAGCAAAGATAGCCACACCACCCTCGATCGGGCCATTAGGCGAGCCTGCATTGTGGGTGAAGTAGTCGAGTGAATTCTTTTCGAGTGGAGCACCTGACTCCCACTCCTCCTGCGAAGCGAAGCCCTGCTCACCCCAATCATAGACATTTGCAGCACCCGAAACATAGCCCCAACTGCACTGCAACACCACCGCGCCATTATCTGCCGCATACTTAATCGCACGCGCAACAGCCAACGCACTCGAACCTGTATTGCCCGAGAAGATCTGGCAGACCATAATCTTCACACCGCCACGCGAGCCATCGCCACCAGCCACCGAGCTGATACCGATGCCGTTGTTATTTACGGCCGAGATCACACCCGCAACGTGCGAGCCGTGGCCCGAATCGAAGGCATTATTCCACGTAATTACACCCGTATTCTTCACAAAGTTGTAGCCATAGATATCGCCCGTATAGCCATTGCCGTCGTTATCTTCGTGCGAATGCCAAACCTCGCCCTCATTTATCCAGATATTATCCTTCAAATCGGGATGCTCGACAAAGATTCCCTCGTCAAGCACTGCAACGACGACCTGCTCGTCGCCTGCCGAACGCTGCCACGCCTCGGCACACTGCACATCGGCATCGCGCACCGACTTAACCGCACCATCCTTGCAGAACATATCGCCATTATTGACCAAATGCCACTGCATCGACAGCAGGGGGTCATTCATCACAGCTTCGCCCTCGCCCGCGCGCGTTGTGCCACGCTGCGCACGTTGCTCCATTGCCGTCAGTCGCTCGATCGACAGAGGGGTTGCCGTGCGATTATAGGCACGCTTGATTGTGCGATTGAAATCGACACTCTGCACCTCACCCAGCGTCGAGAGTTGCTCGGCAACCTGCTCGGCCTTAAAACCTGCACCGAAACGGACAACATACCACTGATGCAGTCCCTCGCGGCGCGTACGCTCCTCGGTGCGCTCATCAACGGGGAAGACTCGTTCGAGCGAGTAGCTCTTAATCGTCGAAAGTACCTCATCCAATGCGGGTGCGCCACTACGCGTTACTGCGCCGCGTGTCTGCTCCACCGACGAGATCATATCTGCCACCTCGGGGGTGAATTTCACCAACAGCTCGCCCTCGATATAGGGGGCCGAAATCTGCGGCTCGACAGGCTTTGGCGCAGGAACATCGCCATCACTGCAGGCAGCAAACGAAAGTGCTGCAACCAACATTAAGCCATATAAAAATCTATATTTCATATCTTTATTCGTTTTTCGCATTACTCCTCTTCACCCGTAGGCTTCTGCTTGAAGGGATAGACCTCATAGTAATAGTTCAGATTGGCAGGCTCGTTCTCAAACATCGCCTGACGACCATTTTGCGCACGACCCTCCTGCTGGAAGACAAGGCTGTAAGGCACCCACCAATCCAACGCCGGATGATACAACAACCAATCGGGCAACTTACCATACAGACGATTAAAATTGATCGCAAAACGTTTGGTCGAGGGCATAACCTTCTTGATGCGATTATCGACCAGGAACTGCGGCAAGGTATCGACAGCGTCGATCTCCTCCTGCGTATAGTACGGCACCTCGGGATCATCCTCGAAGGTGGGCAATTCGCCCTGCAAATAATTAACCGACAGAACCAGAGTATCCAGATCCCACTTAATCAGATCGACCGGGAACTTCTCCTCTTCGACAAAGCCGCCCAGATCGGTACGCGACGTGTTGCTCAAATCATAGACCAGGCTGCGCTGATTGGCATTCAGCACGAGCGTGCGCAACTTGGGGAAGTTCTCCTTGGTCAGCACCTCGGGCACACGCTGGAAGTTATTGGAACAGAAGTTTGCATGCTCCAAATTCTTCAAGTTGGCAAGGCTCTTCGGAAGATCTATAAGACCATAGCTACCTACGGTCAGACGTTTGAGTTGGGTCAATTCCGAGATCTCATCGCCCAATTCGAGATTAAGCATAAAGGTATTGGTGTTACCAAAGATGTAAATCTCCTCGGCCGCCGTCAAATAGCGAATCTCATAGGGCAACTTCTCGCGTGTATTGAAGAGCACCATCTCGACCGAGCGAACACGACCGACCTTCTCGGGCGTGCAGCCCTCCATCGACTCCTCCCACAAGCGAACATTGCTCCACTCGGTCATCGGAGTCGAAGAGTCCCACATCGTATATATGCCCAACGAGCGCGCGATGCAGAGCAGAGCCACCGAGTCGCCCTCGCGACTATTCTCGACGATAGGCTCGGCAGCCGCCTGGCAAACATTAAGTGCATCCTGACGATTCATCGTAACCTCACTCTTGGGACGGAACATAACCTCGGCCAGACGTTCGCGAGGCGAGTTGTTGATGTCCCAATTGAAGCGCACCTTGACTTCGCGCGGACGCACGCCGCGATCGAGCGTCAGCTTATAGCTCTCATTGGTCAGCCAATTGGCATTATCGGGTACAACCACATCGAAATCGACATTTGCGCGCACCTTGACATCGAAATAACGCGAGCCGTACTCCTCGAAATTCGCGACCTCGATCGACTGCTCATCAACCTCGATCGAATAGGGGAAACCGCGCTGCTCGATGGTAATATCGCGGCTCTCCCACGTACGCGTATTCTCGATACGCACCACGCCCGTACGGGGCGAAGCGGTCAGAGCCGAGTCGATAATAATCTTACAGGGTGTCGAGCCGCGACCATTGGCGGGCGAAACCGTAATCCAGGGATCATCGGTCGATGCAATCCAATCGTCGCCCGACGAGAGTTGCACGATCTCCGTACCTCCCGCCTCGCCAATCTCGATCTGCGAGCGATCCATTTCAAAGTCGATCGGCTCATTACCATTGTCGCAAGCAACCGCCAAAAGGGCTGCTGCGAAGATTGAGATATATCTTTTCATATTCATACTCATCACATTTTAAGGCGGTTAGTTCAACATAGCATCGCAATTAATAATATTCTGCGACTTGTCGTAGAGCAAGATGTAGGCACCAACCGACCAGGCATAGCAGATATCCGACGCATCGAAGATGATATTCGGGTTGTCGCTGATATCGAGATAGTAGCAGAGCGTCGAGATCGTATCCTCGATCTTACGCAGGTCGTTCGAACCGAGGTACAAACCGCGCAAACCCACGTGCTGATAGATACCCGTAGGCCACTCGCGCAGACAGCGTTCGCCCTTCTCGTTGCGCTGCGAGCGGATTGCAAAGACCGTAAGACCTGCGCAATCAAGCGGCTCGTAGGGGAACTCACTGAAATTGTTGAACGAGATGTCCAGACCATAGAAATAGGGCATATTGCCGGCGTGGAACTCGTGCGGAATATCCGTAAGATTGTTATACGAGAGGTCGAGCGACTGCAAGAAGATCGAATTCTCGTAGGTAAATGCCCCTTCGGGAATCTCATCGAGGTTGCAGGCTCGCAAGATGACATACTCGACCAGCGAGTTACTCTTTGCAATTGCCGTAGGATATTTGGTCAGCAACGGATTTGCGGCCAGCGTCAGTGTATTAACCCTGATACCCTTGTACGAGCCATCCTCCTCGCCCTCGAAGCCATCAATCTGGTTACCCGAGAAATCGACCGAGACCATCGTGAAACGGCTATCGGCCGAGAAGATATTGGGCACCTTCTTCAAGCGGTTATATCGTATCGAGAAGTTCTCGACATCGTCATAGTTACAGAAATAGCCCTCCTCGTCGCGAGGCAACGACTCAATCAGATTGTTATCGAGATAGAGCTGAACGGGAGCGACATTCTTGCCCAGCGGATGCAGCACCGAAATCTTATTGAATGCCAAATCGAGCAGACCGATGTGTTGCATATTCGAGAACGATGCGGGAAGCTCCTCAAGGTTGTTCTGACGAGCGTAGAGAATCTGAATCTTCTCACGTGCAGGGCCCTTTGCCAACGCATCAAGACCGGCATAGATCTCCTCGGCCGACCACTGCGCATTGTTCGACAGATTGAGCGACACCAGCTCCGGCATCTGGGTAATAGCCATTGGGAAGTGGGTCATCTTCGGGCAGTTATAGATTTCGATGTCGGTACACGAAGTGAGATTTGCCATCTCTTCGGGCAACGACTCGATCTCGCTATTGGCGATATAGAAGATCTCAAGTTTGGTCAGATTGCCAATCTCGGCAGGCAGCGAACGCAGACCGTTGTTGAGCGTACCGTGATTGGTATCGTAGAGGTTGATCTGCTTCTGCTCACCACTCTTCACGTCGATAATTTCGCTCTCGCTCTTTGTTTGATAGAGCGACGTTGCAGGGATCGAGATACCCTTCTCGGCCAGTGCGCGGGCACAAGGCTCCGAGAACTGTGTCGCGGTGTGAATTTTTTGCAGATACTCCTTATGGTACTCCATACGATTGCGGCGACGCTCCGAAATAGTTACATCGTTTGCCGTCGGATCGTATGTGAACAGATTTACGTCATTGTGGTTACCCAGATATAGCTCAACCATCTCGGTCAATTGACCGATTGCAGGCGACATATCTCCCGAGAAGGCAAAATCGCTCAAATCGAGACGAGCTACACGACCATTCGGGTGCAACTGAACACCCGGCTGATCGCCCCACAGATCGGGATCTTTATTGAAATCCCAATTGGCTCCCGTCGGGAAACTTTCACCCACATAGTACCAACTCTCGCCATTCAGGCTCTCCCATATCGAGCGCAGGGCATAATAATCTTTGAGGTATTCGTTCGTAGCACTAATCTCGACGGGGACATTTGCTTCGGTCGTGCGATTATCCTCAACCGTAAAATCGCTGCCTGCGATATTATTCATCGCGTCGAGCACCATGCCACTCTCATCATAAGCCACCAACGAGGTAATGCGATAGTTGCCCGCCGTAAGCGACAGCGTCGTATCGCACTCGATCGACGAGGTCTGGTAGCCATTCTCCTCATTGTCCGACTCGTCGAAATGGATCGAGAAGGTTCCTTTCAGCTTCTCGAAGGTTGTGCGGACATTGGTCGTCTTGTTAAGCACCGTAAGATTAACTCGGCGGATTTCATCGAAGGTATATTCGCCCTCTTCGCTTGCACGTGTAGCCTCCGGCTCCGAGAATCTCTTCACCAACGTAAAGCGCACCGATCCACGCGGAGTAACATTGACCGTAAGGTCGGCCATCGACAGACCGCCTTCCGTAACCTTGATTGTGGTCGAAGCGGTTGGGGCACCGTTATAGATCGGCTGGTCGTCGGCATCGAAAAGCGTAAATGTAACGATCTGATACTCGCCCGTCAGCAACTTCAATTTATCGCTGCGCAGACCAAATTCGGCTGCGCCCTCGGCACCTGCCGAAAGGGTCATCGTCTGTGCCAGCGTCGTTTCGCCATAGGCAAGCATAACTCGCACCTTGCAAGCCTCCGAAAGGTAGTCGAGCATCGGCTTAACAGCGCGCGTCTGCTCGGCATCATACGAGGCAGCTTTGAATAATCGGAATTGAACGTAGCCATAGTTCGGTTCGCGATTGTCGATCTGCTCATCTTCCGAGCAGCTCACAAATGCGAGTGCCAAAAATGCAAGGCATACGGTAAATCTGTATAATAGTTTCATTTTTTGAATAAAAACTGTTCGTTCAAAAAACTCGAAAAATCTCAATTAAAAACTCTCTTCATCGTTTATGAAAAATTTGGGGAGCACCCCGCCCCGACTCCGTGTGCGGGGCACTCTCCAAAAATTTTCTGCAAATGGGCTACTCGGTGTAGTTGAACACGCAGTACAGATAAACAACCATATCATTGCCAGCGTGGTAAGTAATATGGCCCTTTGCGTAATCCTCTTCGGGGTTCATCATAACCTGTGTGCCACCCTCAACCTGCTGGGTCGAAAGCCACGACTCCGAAGGATAGCAGAATGACTGATTGTACGACGGCATCAGCAGAAGTGCTTGAGCACCCATTGCCGAAGTGTAGGTCAGTCGATACTGCAAAACGCCCATATAGTTGTTCTCGGCACTGAAATCGGGATCGCCTTCAACAACCTTCTCCAATTTGGCACCATACATCTCTGCTGCTGCAGGATCGACAAACTTAACCTCGCCCGAAACCTCGGGAACGTACATATAGTTGGGATCCAATACGCAGTAGATCAGCGCGTATGCCTCATCGTTCTCGTCGTAGAAGACGATCGTAGCCTCATTCTCGCCGTCCCAGCCTGCCTGCGTGTTGGGGAACAAACCATTCGCGGGATCGTCGCCCAGACGCATACGAACCTTATAGCCATTGGTCAGACCCTTGTACTCCTCACTCTTTTCGAGCGTGATCCAGCAGGTCGAGAGGTCATAAGTCGAGCTGCTAGCGCCATCGAAACCGTAGATCTCGTAGCGCGAGAAGGGCTTCGAGAAGATCAGATCGTCGCCCGAATCATTCGAACGATAGGTCAGCTTATAGGCGTTGGGAATCTTTGTCCAAGCGCCCTGCCAGGGCCAAGAGCCCGCAGCCAATTCAGCGAAATCGGCCGTGAAAGCGTGCATCGTCTCGATATCGTTAGCGTAGATTACGCCCTTATCCTCTGCCGCTGCGGGAGCCTCCTGCTTGATGTGGCTAACGACGTACTTCTCGTACTCGGCCTTCAAAGCGGTACCCTCCGAGTTGAACAGATCAAGATCGGGATCCGAAATTTTCGCAACCTCGGTGCGGGGCAGAGCCACCAACATAGCCTCACGCTCGGCAGTTGTAGCCTCAACATTAACCAAGAACTTGCGATTCCAAACGCCTGCAGCATCAGCTGCTGCGTCCCACTCATCAACCCACTCGATCTGAATCCAATCGCAGTAAGGCGATGTGGTGTAGAGGTACTCGCCCGACTTCGCTACTTTGTAGAGCTCGGCACCCTTCGGAGCGATCATCGATGCAATTGCACCCGCCTCGATATATTCATCGGTCGAAGCGTTGTAGAAGTATCCCTCGGCATTGAACAAAATCGACGGAGAGATGCTAACCTGGCAGAATGCCTCGCAAGCGGGCATATTAACGGTCAGCTTACCAGCCTCAACAGGTGCGCTCTCGTTAGCCAGATCGTTGATTACCAACTCAACGCTTTCGGCAGCAAAGGGATAAGCCTCCTGCTCGGTACGAACAAAGATCTCGGTACGACCAGCCTCGCCCGTGGTGGTCGAAGGATTCAACCACGCAGGCAGCTCGCCACCAATTGCCCACTTGAAGTTGGTTTCAACAACGATGCGGTGCATATACTGCTCGTTGTGCCACAAGAAATCGAGTGTCTTAACAGGAGTCGAGCCATAGACATACGCGCCCTCGGCATCGGTCTTGAAATCGACATTTGCCTCATCGTACTCGGCAACATAGATATTGAGCGTACGAGCCAGCTTCTGACGAGTCAGTTTTGCAATAATCTGCGTCTTGCCACCCATTGTGAGCGACACCTCGCACGTACGATCGTTATCAAACTCGTCGATCTCGGCAGCTTTGATCTTGATCTGCTGCTGACCAGCCTTACCGGTCATCGAAAGCTGACCCGCTGCATCAACAAGCGAGAAATATTGTGCGGCCTCGGTCGGAATCGACACCTTCCAATCCATATTGGGATTGATCGAAAGGGTGTAGGTCTCGCCACTCTTAACCACCTTCTCAACTTTCGTCGGGAAATTGGGAGTTACGGGGGTCGGTTCGGGTTCAGGGGTAGGATCATCACCACAACCGGTCGTAACAACCGCCGCAGCCATCATCAGCAGGGCGGTAATTTGACGAAAAATGTTCTTTTTCATAAACGATTGTTTCTATTAATTGTAAATTTTAAGAGTTGTTTCTTAACTGTTTGTTTCGTTCTTCGTTCGATTAGGCGGACTACATACCCTCTTCGCGTTGCAGACGCTCGGCCTCCTCGTCGCTCACCCACTCAAAGACGTTGTAGAAGTGGCCGACATCGCCAACAAGTTTGCCCAGATTCTCGACATAGGCGTAGAGCCACAGCACCATAAATCGCTGACAAGAGTTGTAATACGACTCATAATAGGGGCTCGTTGCACCCAGCAGATGATTATCGCCGTGAATCATACCGAAGACCATCTCCTCGCTGCAAAGTGTCTGACCCTTATCCATCACAACAAAGGGCTTTGCAGGGTCGCTCGCATCGAAACGCACCTTGACATCATAACCGTCATAGAAGCAGTTGCGAATGATGATCGTATTCTCCTCGGTGGGATGTTTCTCACAATGGACCAGACGCTGATACGAGAGATTCTCACCCGGATAGTTATAAAGCAGCAGCGATGACATCACGCACCAACCCGTAAAGTTATTCACATCAAACGGACAGCTCTTATACATCACCACCTTCGTCGTTGAGCCATTGGGATAGAGCTCCCACTCCAACTGCTCGGGCATCACCAATCGCAGCACAAAGCCGAGCGAATCGGCCGCCTCGATCTGATCGTAGTGGCCACGCACAAGCACATCTGCCGCCATCTCGCCCGCAGGGATCGTAACCGAGTTCGAGCAGAGCGAATAGTGTAGGCCCTCAACGGCATTGCTACCCTTATCGATAATCTCAACGCCGAACGTGCGGTCGTAGTCGCACTTTACGGTCGAAGCTACCGTAACAGCAAAGGCCTCGCCATCGGCCAACACCATATTGGTCGAGATCGAATCGGCAAACATCACATATTCGGGTCCCGAATAGGTAACATACTCCTCCTCGCACGACACAGCGCCCAATGCGAGGGCAACCATTGCCACAAATGTCGAAATATATTTAATGAACTTTTTCATAGTCATCTGTTTATCATTTTATTTATTGCTCTCATTCGGCTGGATCTGCGACCCCGGAGCCTCGATTTCGTGCTGCGGGATGGGCCATACGAAGAGCGGATTATCAGCCTTCACACTTATCGAGCTTCCCTCCGAGAGCGACTGTTGCTGGGGCACACGCGTAAAGCCCTCGCCATTGCGGTAGAGCGAGCCCCAACGCTTGATATCGTGCAGGCGGAAGCCCTCCATATAGAGTTCGCGTACGCGCTCATTGGCAATCTCCTCGATGAAGTTATCCTTTTTGAGCGAGAGCGAGCCTCCCGAAACATATCGAGCCTTGCGCAACGTCATTATGTCCTCGGTCGCCGCCGTAAAATTAGGAGTCTGCTGACGGCAATAGGCCTCGGCACGAATCAGATACTGCTCGGCCAGACGGAACGGCTTGGGCATCGTTACGTGGTAGATATAGCTTGATGATATAAAGTTGCGATTGCCGTAATATTTAACCAGCAGAGGCCACTGCAACGCGTGGTCGTAACCCGTCTGCGCATCGTAGAAATAGGCCTCATAGCGACGGTCGCCTGCATCGTAGAGATCCAAAACCCACTGCGCAGGGACATAATCGGGATAGAAATTGTAGTAGTCGGTCGTAAAATTCAGGAACACCGATCCGAGTGCGCCACCGAACGAGGTCTGCGTGAAGCCGATCTGCCAGATAGCCTCGGTCGAGAGGTCGTGCGCCCACATATAGTCGAAGAAGGTCATCTCCGAAGTGTAGAGCGTGGTTGCCGACGAGAGGGCATAGGGTTTGTTCGGGTGGTCGATAACGCGCGACGAATAGTCGATCGCCGCATCCCAATCCTGCATATAGAGAGCTACGCGAGCGTGCAGCGCATAGGCGGCACCGAGCGTAAGGTAGTGTTGCGAATAGAAGTCGTTTTCGATTGGCAACAGCTCCTCGGCATGTGCCAGATCTTCGAGTACAAACTCATACGAGGCTTTGAGCGACGAGCGTGTTGTCGGCTCGGGTGTCGAATAGAGTTTGCGAATAACTACGCCCAGCTCTTTCTCGGCCGTTGCTGGGTCATAGGCCTTACAGAAGCACTTCAACAGCTCCGAGTAGGCCAATGCTCGAATGGCATAGACCTCGCCCGTATAGAGTTCGAGAGCCTCGATGCGATCATCGCTGGTCTGCTTCGCAACCACCGCGTCGATACGTTCGAGGAAGAAATTACAATGCGCAATAACACCATACAGAGCCGCATAGACCGACTCGATCTCTGCCGTTGTCGGGCGGATATCCCACTGCCAGATTGAGCCGTAGGTGTTGGTATAGCCATCAACGGCATAGACCAAATCGCACTGAATATCGGGCAGCAGTGTCAGATAGCCACTCCACAGAGCCGAGCTCTTCAAGCGGGCATAGATACCGGTAAGGGTCTGCTCGGCCTCCTCGTAGCTCTGCATCGCCTCCGTCTGCGGGATAGCCGACAAGGGGTCTTTATCCAGACACGAGGTCGTCGCAAGCGACACGGCCGCAAGCAACACAAAGAACTTGATTTGAGAAAATATCTTTTTCATACTCATTTCGCACTTTTAGAATATCAGATCCAAACCGAATGTAAATTGTCGAGCCATCGGATACTGCGCCGCATAGATATTCGACGTACCCTCCGGATCAAGGCCCGAGAATTTGGTGAAGGTCAGCAGATTCTGACCCTGCGCAAAGAGGCGGAAACCGCGAATAAATGTACGTTTCTTCTCCTCGGCGAACTTGAACGAGTAGCTCAACATAACATTTTTCAGACGCAGGAACGACGCATCTTCAAGCAGACGGCTATCGAACTCGGTATAGACACCGTGGCGCGGGATGTCGGTAACATCGCCCGGCTTCTGCCAGCGATCGAGCAGGCGGCTCGACTGGTTGTACGATGCGAAACGACCGTTCGACTCGTCGAAATAGCGGTCATTATTGATCATCCATCGATCGGCGACCCAGCTGAACTGCGCGCTGAGCGACAGACCCTTCCAACTCAACGCCGTGCCGAAACCACCCTGCCAGGGGGCGATGTAGCTCTTGCCGACAAGCACCTTATCCTCGTCGCGCAACTCGGTGGTCAAAGCACCGTTCTTGTCATACCACAGTGCATCACCATTGATCGGATTGACACCCGCATAGCGGTTGATATAGAACTCGCCGAGGGGATGGCCTACGACCAACTTGGTATTGGTGTTCGAACGTTCGTACTCCTGCACACCGTTATAGAGTTCGGTGATCTCGTTGTAGTTGTACGAGGCGTTGGCATTGACAGTCCAGAGGAAATTCTTCGTCTGCACGAGTGTAGCCATAACGCTCAACTCGGCGCCCACGTTGATCATCTCGCCCACGTTGTCCCAATAGTAGCCGAAGCCTTGATCGGTATAGGACTTGGGCACCTCCATCAACATATCCGAAGTCTGCTTATAATATGCTTCAAAATCGACATTCAGTCGATTCCAGAAACCGAAGTGCGCACCGAGGTTGGTGGTCCAGGGCTTCTCCCAACCTAAATTCTCGTTACCGGGCTGAATCGGCGCGATACCTGCATCGCCCACATAGTCCAAACCGCCACCTACGAGTGCCGAATGAACATAGTTGGGAATCGACGAGTTACCCGACGTACCTGTCGAGAGCGAGAGCTGGGCATTGGTCAGCCAGCGCGACGAGCTCTGCATAAAGCTCTCGTTGCGCATATTCCACATCAGACCTACCGACCAAAAACCTGCCCAACGACGCGACGAGCCGAAGCGCGACGAGCCGTCGGCACGTGCCGAAAGTTCGACAAAGTAGCAGTTATCGAGGTTATACTCCGCGCGACCGAAGAACGAGAGGAAGCCATAATCCGAGTCGGTCGTATCGTCCCACGAGGTTGCGCGCGTGCCATTGGTGATATTGGTCAGGCGATCATTGTTCTGGCCTGCCGTAGCGACGCTGAATGCCTCGTAGTGGTAATCGACACCCTCCTGACCAACCATAAAGTTGAACGAGTGGAGGCGCGAGGTCTGCTTGGTGAAGTTATAATTTACGGTGTTTGTAATCGTAAGCTGCATACCGTCGGTCGAAGAGCGCGATGCCGAGCCGCTACCCTGATTGGGCGTATAGCTCGGATACGAAACGGCAAAGCCTGTCGTATGACCGTAGTCGATACCGAACTGCGAACGGAGCGTCAGACCCTTAATGGGCGTTGCCTCGCCGTAGATGGTTGACATCAACTTATACTTCTTGAATGTTACGGGATTATTTGCCAGCCACTCCAACGGATTCTGACCCTGACCCTTCCACGAGCCGTCAGAGATCGAGGCGAGCGAGCCATCGTCGCGGCGGGGATTCCAATAGGGCATCATAAATCGCGCTGCCGAAATAGGCGTAACGAGCGTATATGCGCCCTCGTCTGCCTGCTGGATATTCTGGTAGTTGAACATCGTATTTGCACCGACTTTCAACCACGACGCTGCGCGACGATCGAAATTCACACGACCCGAATAGCGATCAAACAGCGAGCCCGCCGCCGTACCCTCCTGGCTGTAATAGCCACCCGAGAGGTAGTAGTTGGTCTTTTCGTCGGCACCCGACACCGAGAGCTCGTAGCTCTGCAACATCGCCGCCGAGTTATAGACCTCATCGAGCCAATTGACATCGGTCTGCGAGAGCAGATTATAGTTCTGTCCCGAAGTCATACCGATCTGCTTCTCATACTCGATACGCTCGGCCGTATTCATCAAATCCCAATTGCCACGTGCCACCTGCGAGAGGCCCAACTGCGTGCGGAATTCGATATTGGGACGATCGTTCATCTGACCGCGCTTGGTGGTGATCACAATCACACCATTTGCTGCACGTGCGCCATAGATCGAGGTCGAAGAAGCATCCTTCAACACCGAGATCGACTCGATATCGGCGGGGTTGATCGTATTGAAATCCGACGCCGCAATAGGCACACCGTCAAGGATATAGAGCGGAGCCGTGCCCGAATTGATCGAGTTAGTACCGCGAATGGTCATTACGGCCGATGCACTCGGCTCTCCCGTATTCGAGAGCACCGAAAGACCAGCCACCTGCCCCTGCAACGCCTGATCGAAGGCGGCGGTCGGTGTCTTTTCGATCTTGGCAGACTTGACAGTCGAGACCGAACCTGTTACCGTACCCTTCTTTCGCGTACCGTAAGCGATCACCACAACGTCATCGACCACCTGCGCATCGGCCTGCATAGCCACATTGCAAGTAGCCTCGGCGGCATCCGTCGGAACGTTCCACGTGTAGGTCTGATAACCGATGTATTGAAAACTCAATACGCTACCGGCCTCGGCCTTGATAGTGTAACTACCGTCAATCGAGGTTGTTACACCTGTCATTGATTGGGTTACGACGGTTGCGCCGAGCAGCGGTTCCCCATCCTCGGCCGTCGTTACCACTCCGCTTACAACGACCATCTTCTGGCTCTGTGCCATTGCGACCACAGATGCAAGAAGCAGACTCGTCAAGAGCAGAGAGTGTCGTAAAAATTTTAACATAGCGATATGTTTACACATTGTCGTTCGCACTTAATTGCCGAACGGTTAATTTCATAAAGTTTGAACTTGCAAAGATAGGATATAATATTCTGACGACCAAACAGAAAACCCGTTTTAATTTTTAATATATATAGAAAAAACGAGAGCTGGCCACATCTGGGACAGCTCCAATTTTCACGTAAAACGGCAAGGTTTAATGGCAGTCGTGATGATCGCACGCCTCGCCCGAATCCTGTACCTGACCTGCAAGGTAGTCGCGCACCAACTGCCCGACCTCGCCTTTTTGACCGCGAATGACCTTAATTCCGTGTTTTTCAAGCACATTCTTCGCTCCTGCGCCCATATTTCCTGCCAACATCACACGCACCCCCTCGGCCTGCAACACCGAAGCAATATTCGATTTGCAACCGCAGCCCTCGGGCGAAGGCAGAGTCGCGGTCGAGAGCGAGCCATCGGGCTCGATGGAAAAGATTGTATAGTATGCGCAGTGGCCAAAGTGGTCATCTACAACGCCGTCGCGCGTCGGAACAGCAATTTTTACATCAAGTTTCATCGGTTTGTATTTGTTTTTGATAGTTCAAAGGTAGCAAATTTTGCGCGTTTGAGCAAAGTTTTCACTACCGTTTCGCTCACGTTTCTTGTGCCTACGCACATACCGCACGCGCATCGCGCACATTTCGCGCACGATTTGAATGGGCAAATGGGGTGAAACTGAAAAATTTAACGTACTTTTGCGACCGAAAAAATAGTTGAAATCTAATTTTTACGATGAATAGTTCCAATAAACATATTCGCGGCCTTATTGCACTGACCCCTCTTATCGTATTTATGATCAGCTACTTGGCCGTGTCGCTCATTACGGGCGACTTCTACAAAATGCCTATCTCCGTAGCGTTTTTGATCGCCTCGATCTATGCCGTTGCAATCACTCGCAATATCGAATTCAGCAAACGAATCGAGCACTTCTCGGCCGGTGCGTCAAACCAGAACGTAATGCTGATGATCTGGATCTTTGTTTTGGCAGGTGCCTTCGCCGAGTCGGCACGCGCAATGGGCGCGGTCGATGCAACGGTAGCGATGACAATGCATCTTCTGCCGGCGAAACTTCTTCCCGCAGGACTGTTCATCGCTGCCTGCTTCGTTTCGATCTCGGTCGGAACATCGGTCGGAACGGTCGTGGCACTTGTCCCCGTTGCCGCAGGGTTGGCCGAGCAGACATCGCTCAATCCGGCGTGGCTTACGGCAATCGTTGTTGGCGGTGCCTTTTTCGGTGATAATCTGTCGTTTATATCCGATACGACGATCGCCGCAACACGCACACAAGGTTGCGAGTTGAAGGATAAATTCCGCGTCAATATCCGCATCGTAGCCCCCGCGGCACTCATCACTCTCTGCATCTATCTCTTCACTGCGACCAATGTCGAGGCCCCGACTCCCGACAAGATCGAGGGCATCAAGATTTTGCCATATCTGCTTGTACTTATCACAGCCATCGCAGGTCTTAATGTAATGAAGGTCTTGACGTTAGGTATCGTTACGGCAGGCATTATCGGTATTGCAACCGATAGTTTCGGCGCGCTCGAATGGTGTACCGAAATGGGCAAAGGCATTACCGGAATGGGCGAGTTGATCATTATCACGATGCTCGCAGGCGGTCTGTTGGAGTTGATCCGCATCAATGGTGGTATCGACTACCTGATCAATCTACTGACACGACATATTCACGGCCGTCGCGGAGCTGAAGCATCGATTGCCGCAATGGTTTGTATGGCGAACCTCTGTACGGCGAACAACACGATCGCAATTTTGACGGTCGGACCGATTGCACGCGATATCTCCGAGCGTTACCAGATCGATCATCGTCGTTCGGCCAGCTTGCTCGACACCTTCTCTTGCCTGACGCAGGGAGTATTACCATATGGTGCGCAATTGCTTATGGCTGCGGGACTTACGGGCCTGTCGCCCCTCAATATCATCGGCTACCTCTACTACCCGATGATTATGGGTGCGTGTGCCGTGCTGGCAATCATTTTCCGTTATCCACGCAAATTTTAACACGGTGAATTATGGTCTGTTATCTGCAAGTTGAGAATCTCACGAAGAGCTATGGCGAGTTGCTCTTGTTCGATCACATCTCATTGGCGGTCAATGAGGGCGAACGTATCGCACTGATTGCTCGCAACGGTACGGGCAAATCGACTCTGCTTGATCTGATTGCAGGCCGCGATACGGCCGACAGCGGCACGATCACTCCGCGCCGCGATCTACGCATTGCATACCTCGCACAAGACCCATCGTTCGATCCCTCGCTGACGGTTTTGGAGGCCTGTCTGGGCTCGGACATCGAGGCTGCACGCGCCATCGCCACATACGAGAAGGCTATCTCCGATGCATCGGGCGAAGGTCTGCAAGAGGCTATGGCTCAAATGGATGCACTTGGTCTTTGGGATCGTGAGCAGCGCGTGAAACAGATACTTTCGCGCCTTCGTATTGACGATTTCGCGCAGCGCGTAGGCACACTCTCGGGCGGTCAATTGAAACGTGTCGCTCTTGCAGGAGTTCTGTTGAGCGAGGCCGATCTGTTGATTCTCGATGAGCCGACCAACCACCTCGATACCGATATGACCGAGTGGTTGGAGGAGTATCTTACCTCGTCGCGCAGTGCGTTGTTGATGGTTACCCACGACCGCTATTTCCTCGACCGCGTATGTAGCGACATCCTTGAATTGGAGGACCGCCGACTCTACCACTATCGCGGCAACTATTCATACTATCTTGCTAAACGTCAGGAGCGTATCGACGCAGCTGCAGCACGCCGCGAGAGCGACGAGAACCTTTTTCGTCGCGAGTTGGAGTGGATGCGTCGCCAACCACAGGCACGCGCTACGAAGGCTCAAGCTCGCATTGATGCATTCTATGATTTGAAAGATCGTCTGCAAACTACGCGCACGCAACGCGCTGTGCGTCTGGAAGTTCAGGCAGGTCGTATCGGCACCAAGATCTTCGAGGCCAAAGATGTCTGCAAGAGCTATGGCAGCAAACGTATCCTCGACCGCTTCAACTACAACTTTGCCCGCTACGAAAAGCTCGGTATTGTGGGCGATAATGGCTGTGGCAAGAGTACCTTTTTGAAACTTTTGATGGGATTGGAGCAGCCCGACAGTGGCACAATCGAGGTCGGCGAGAGCGTTCGTTTCGGCTATTACAGCCAGCAGGGATTGGAGTTCGACCCCTCGAAACGTGTGATCGACATCGCTCACGACATCGCCCGCGAGGTCGATCTTGGCGACGGTCGCCGATTGAGTGCATCGCAATTTCTGCACCACTTCTCGTTCCTGCCCGAACAGCAATACAACTACGTTGCAAAGTTGAGTGGCGGCGAGCGCAAACGCCTATATCTCTGCACGGTACTGATGCGAAATCCCAACTTTTTGGTACTCGATGAGCCGACAAACGACCTCGATATTATGACCCTCGGCATATTGGAAGAGTATCTGCGCTCGTTCCGTGGGTGCGTGATTGTGGTGTCGCACGACCGCTATTTTGTCGATAAGGTTGCCGACCATCTGCTGGTCTTCTGTGGCGACGGCGAGATCAAGGATTTTGCAGGAAATTACTCGGAGTATCTGGTTTGGAAACGCGATTTTGAGGCTGCGCGACGTGCTGCCGCCGCAGCCGAGGAGCAACGCAACCGCCCCACCGAGGAGCCTCGACGCGCGAAACCCGCATCAAAACGACTCTCGTTCCGCGAGCAACAGGAGTTTGCCGCACTCGACGCCGAGATCCCTGCATTGGAATCGGAAAAGGCTGAACTTGAAGCACTTCTATCGTCAGGCACACTCCCACACGAGGAGCTTACACGCACCGCCGAACGTATTGGCACGCTGATCGACGAGATCGACGAAAAGACAATGCGCTGGCTCGAATTGAGCGAACGAGCATAGCGAAAACAAATTAACAATTATATACAAAAAAATTAGGTCGTGCCCGAAAGCGCGACCTATTTTTTGCTCAATTATAGGATTTTTTTCGCAAATTGAGTATATTTGTTCAACACAAAAACTACCGAACGTATGACCTATATCGAAATCGATTGCCCCGACCAGCTGGGCGTTTTGCTCCAACGCGGCACGCGCATAAATCAGTATGTATTTCATAATATGGACTTTACGCCCTTTATTGAAATGGCGGCGAATCGTATTTTCACCGATTGCATCTTCCTCGGTTGCACCCTGCCCGAGAAGATGAATGAGGCTCTCGGTCGCTCGTGTTTAGTCTTTCCGAAGATCGATGTGCCATATAATGTCCATCGTTCGGAGCTCTATTCGCCCGAAGAACTCTATGCCGGATTTGATCCGGCGCACCCCGAAACGCAGGCTACGTGCTACGATGGTTGCGTATATAGCCACTATCTCAAGCAAGGCAAACAATCTAATAATCTGCGCATTACACTTGCCCGATCACTTCACGACCACTCGATTAGCGAAGCTCTGCACGATTTTCTATCATCGTACGACGAACGCCGTCTGGTCGGCATTATGGGCGGACACGGATTGTTGCGTACCGACGCGGCCTACCGCAAAGTGGCCCGCATCAGTAAACAACTGACCGAGGCCGATTACCTGATGATCAGCGGTGGCGGACCTGGCGCAATGGAGGCAACCCATCTTGGTGCGTGGTTTGCAGGTCGAACATTCGAAGAGCTAGACGAAGCGATTGACCTTCTGCGTGTTGCGCCATCGTTCCGCGATGAGGGGTGGCTTTCGACCGCCTTCGAGGTACGCCAGCGTTGGCCACAAGATAAGTACGAAAGTTTGGGAGTTCCGACGTGGCTCTATGGGCACGAACCCGCCACGCCATTTGCAACCCATATCGCCAAATATTTTGACAACAGCATCCGCGAAGATGGCATCCTGACCATTGCAAAGGGCGGCATCATCTACTCACCGGGTAGCGCGGGCACATTGCAGGAGATATTTCAAGATGCGGTACAGAACCACTATTTGAGTTTTGGCTACGCCAGCCCGATGGTCTTCCTCGATAGCGACTATTGGACAAAGCAGATACCCGTCTATCCACTGCTGGAAGAGTTGCTTGCCAAGGGTCGTTACAAAAATCTGCTTCTCTCGATCGCTGACGAAGAGGATGATATCGTTGCTGAAATCAAAAAATTTACAGCATAAATTGCGATTCTCAATTTAAGTTATCGCCCCAAGAGCTCCGAAGAGAGATGAATCGGAGCTCTACTTATATATAATATAGGTATAGGTGCAATATTGAGGAGGTACAACAAAAAAAGGTGTCGAATTTCTTCAACACCTTTTAGCTTCGTTCGTTTTTGCGGAAAGGGAGGGATTCGAATGGCGCAGCCATCATCGAGGGAGCACCGCAATCAAACATAGTTTGGTGCGGAGTATGCGACCGAGATAACCCCAAAGGTGAGAACAGCCCGCCCTCAAAGAGTTGGCGAGCATAGCGAGTGGCTTTGTGGATTGATGAGCGGTGGAGCTTGTTCCATCGGCTCATCAAGGCACAAAAAAAGAGCGACAGATTACTCTGTCGCTCCAACTCTGCGGAAAGGGAGGGATTCGAACCCCCGGTACAGTTGCCCGTACACCGCATTTCGAGTGCGGCCCGATCGACCACTCCGGCACCTTTCCTTTGAAAAGCGTTGCAAAGATAGGTATTTTTTTGTTAAGTTGTATCGTTTCACTGCAAAAAAAATGCAAAAACGACAATTTTTATTATTCAGAGCTGTCAGCCAGCTAGTTACGCGAACAATGTCTGCTGTTATTTTATTGATGTCTGTATCAATCCGGCTGTTATAATCGCGCCAGGCATCACCACAAACATACCGATAATATCGGGCACACCCGCAAAATAGCAAACCATAAGTAGCGCTGCCGTAATCATCATTCCCCAAAAACCGATACGCCCGACCCTTTTGGGATCCATTTTGCGGCGATCCTGCTCCGATAATGTATTAACGAGATTCGGAAAGAAACGAATCAAAACCGCACACGCGACAATAATCGGCACTGTTATTAAATACATCATAGTTTTCTGATCAACATTTCCACAAATTTAGCAAATACTCCCCAAATAAACAACCCGATCTCGTTTTTGAGGTCGGGGTTGCTGTATATATAATATATAGGTATGGGGTATAGGTATGGGGTTGGGAGATTAATGTTCGTCATAGTCCCCAAAAAAGGACAAGGCAAGTCCATCGTTACGTTCGTGCAGAGACAAAAAAAAGGAGCAAACCTTTCGATTTGCTCCTTGAAGAGGCGGCTACCTACTCTCCCACTTAAATAAGCAGTACCATCGGCGTTAGTGAGCTTAACTTCTCTGTTCGGAATGGGAAGAGGTGGAACCTCACCACTATAAC
>JAFPAT010000092.1 GCA_017425655.1 Rikenellaceae bacterium
GAGATAACCCACCCACGACACTTCGCGCAACACACAAAAGAGCGTCAGCAGTGCAAAAGGCAACAATTCAAGCAGGCACTGATAGATCTTCGCTCGATGCTCGCCAAGCAGGATCGGAACGGTTACACGATTGGCTCGATCGCTCTCCATATCGCGTATATTGTTGATATTCAAGACTCCGACAGACCACAAACCACAAGCCGCAGCGGGCAGAGCAACAGCCCAATCAACCACGGAAGTCATCAAAAAATATCCGCCAATAGTCGAGAGCAACCCGAAAAATAGGAATACAAACAGATCGCCCAAGCCCATATATCCATAGGGATGTCGGCCAAGCGTATATCCGAGCGCGGCCACAATCGCCACTCCACCAAGCGCCAACATCAACACTCCATCGCCCGAAATAAGCGACTCGAACGAGCTGGCGACCAATGCGATACCACTAATCGCCGCAAGCGCTACAAGCCAGATTATCAGTCGCTTCATCGCTGCTATCGAGATCTCGCCACTCTGCAACGAATAGATCATACCTTGTCGCTCTTCGGAGTCGGTACCGTGCAATGTGTCGCCCAATTCATTGGCGACATTCGACAAAATCTGCAACAATAGCACCGTCAAAATCGCCAGCACAAAGCGCAAGAGATAAAACTCGCCTTCACCTACCGCCAGCAACGTACCAAGTACAATGCCTGCCACCGACAGCGGTAGCGTACGCAGTCGGAACGAACGAAGATATGCTTTGAAATTTCTCATCGTTTCAACTCTTCATAATAACCGTGCAAAATGCCATCGATCAGATCATTAGACGACGGCCACTGCACATTCTCATTTACGATCTTTCCGCCACTCAAGACAAAGAATCGCGGGAAACTGCGGATACGAATATAGCGATCCAGAACTGCCTGTGCCTCATCGTCGAGCCAATAGTTCACAGAGCGATTCTCGGGCAGATCGACCGTAAGCATCCACTGGATGTAAGGCGAAGATACACAGAGCGATACAAACTTCACCCCACGACCTTCAAGGCGGCGTTCCATACGGCGCAGATGCTTCATCTCACGAAGGCAGGGCGGGCACCACGTCGCCCACACATCAACATAGATCACCTCGCGATGCGACTCGGCGAGCAGTCGCTCGAAGGTGTGTTCCGTAAAACGACGCATATCGGCTCGCTCTCCACGCGCAACGCGCAATTGATCAAGCCACGAGATCATCTCGTCGCTGACATATTGCATATCGTGAGTCTGTTCAAGCAGGCTGACAAAGGTCTGATAATTAGAATTATACGCCACGCCATAGATCGCACCGCCCAAAATTTCACGCTTAACCGCACTCTCGTTATCCTTTGTAATTTGCGCCAACGCAGCCGCATAGGCACCTGCGCGATCACGGAGCAAAAGATAGTTTGCGGCAACGGGATTGGCATTGACGTAGCGGTCGCGCACTACCGCCGACAGATAGCGACAGAAATCGATCGCAATTCGAGCCGCCGAGTCAATCGGAAAGAGATCTTCATCGTAGAGCGTAGCGAGCGACGAGCTGTCAGTCAGGTTGTTACGGCGAGCATATTCGACCGCATACGATCCGTTGCGATAGCTGATTTCCGCATCAGCCCAACGGCGCAACGGCTCCGACGATTCACTCAACGCCCTCTCCATTTTCGATCGTTCAATCTCGATATTGCGCTTCAGCACCCCTACAAACTGCTCGACAGAGGCGGTTGTATAGGATGGCGTAAAACTATCGAAACGCATATCATTCAAATAGTTATACAACTCCTCATTGCGTTCGCCTGCCGATCCCGAAAATTTTGGCGACAAATCGATATCGTCGATCACTACCCTCTCATCGGGGGCAATCAACACTCGCCCCAAAAGTTTATTTCCGCGAAAAATCGCCACCTCGGTCATCGTATGAATTGGCAATTCAGCCTCAAAACGACCATTATCAACCTGCGCAACATATTGTTGCTCACCGAGATAAATATCCCCATAGCAAAGCTCTACCCGACCGCCTTCACCTGCGACGAACGAACCTGCGACAACAGCCTTCGAGGTGGCTTCTGCAACTATTTTCGTCTTCGAGTCGGGCACCTCCACCGACTCCGAAATCGGCATAGCAAAAACAGAAACGACCGATACTGCGACGGTCGCAACCATCGACAGCATCAGCCGTAAAGTTCTGCGCATCAGCAACATCTGCGCCTATTTTTTCTCGCCGAAATAGAGATCCAGCAACTCCTTTGCCGCAACAAACGAACTGATCTGATCACCCAGCACGCGCTTCTCATAGTCGGGGATCAGACCCTCGATCTTCTCGTTCAGATAGAACGAACTGCGCAGCGCATCGTTGATCGTCTCATACATCCAATATTTATTCTGACGGTTGCGGTTGTGGCGGAAATAGCCATTGGCCTGAATAAAGTCGAGGTACTCCTCAACACCCTTCCAAACCTCTTCCAGACCCACCTTATCGAGCGACGAACAGGTGAATACCTGCGGACGCCACTCCGATTCGGGCATCGGGAAGAGCATCAGCGCATTCTGGAACTGGCGACGTGCCAACTTCGCACGCAGGACATTCTCGCCATCGGCCTTGGTGATAACCATAATATCGGCCATCTCCATAATACCGCGCTTGATACCCTGCAACTCATCGCCTGCGCCCGCAATCTGCAACAGCATAAACATATCGACCATCGAGTGTACGGCCGTTTCGGACTGACCCACACCCACCGTCTCGATAAAGATCACATCGTAGCCCGCAGCCTCGCACAACACAACTGTCTCGCGCGTCTTGCGAGCCACACCGCCCAACGAACCGGCCGAGGGCGAAGGACGAATAAAGACATCGGGATTCGACGAAATGCTCTCCATACGGGTCTTATCGCCGAGGATCGAACCGCCGCTACGTTCCGAGCTGGGGTCGATAGCCAACACTGCCAACTTATGATGTAGCGAGGTTACCATATTACCCACAGCCTCGATAAAGGTCGATTTACCCGCTCCCGGCACGCCCGTAATACCGATACGTACCGACTTGCCACTATACGGCAGGCAGCGTTCGATGATCTGCTGCGCCATCTCGTAGTGGTCGGGGTTGTTGCTCTCGATGAGCGTAATAGCCTGCGAGAGAATGGTGATATCGGCAGCCAAAATACCGCGCACATAGTCATCAACCGTCAAACGCGGGCGACGCTTGCGGACAAAATATGGATTGACAATAGGCTGATCGTTAACGCCTTCGGCAACGCTCAATGCGCTATCATGATGCATATCGCAATGCTCCTTCTCGTAATGTTCAATCTTGGTAAAGGCCATTATTTGGGTTTGATTTTGGGTTTCTATTTTAAGTTATCTCTAATTATCTTCTCGGTTGCCAACAGCGGATTACCGATCCAGCAGGCACGCCCCTTGCGATCGATCATAACTCCAAATGGGACATATCTGATACCAAATGAGGAGAATACGCGTCCCGTAGGATCGATTGCGACATAGAAATTTTTGCTCATATAGCGAGCCAATGTCGGGGCGATGCGCTCCTTCGGCTCCATTGCAACAATGATTACTCGCTCATTCTGCATCGTACGCGCCAACGAATCGATATGCGGCAAGGCATCGACGCAGGGTTGGCTCTCGGTATGATAGAAGACGAAGAGCGTTGCACGACGATCATCCTCGGCAGGCTCTGCACCCAACCACTCCGCAGGGCGGAAATCGGGCACACGGTCGCCAATAACGATCTCCTGCGCTCGCAGGGCAAAACTCGCAAGCAACAAGAGCAGTGTAAGGAGTATATTTCGTTTCATCGTTGCCAAATTTAGTTTTCTTATTAAGGTCCTCACACGTGCGCGAGCACTCGCACGCACGCGATTCCTACTGCGAAGATAGCGATTTATTATCGAACAACCTACCCCACGAGCGATTATTTTTCATTTTCGCCCATTCCGCACCGACATTTCACACAACACCTCGCCATAGGCACAAAAAAAGAGCCACCCTCGGTGGGCAGCTCATTCTTCACGAAAATAGTTCGCGCGGCTTACTTAATACGCTCGTAGTACTCGCGAGTGCGGGTATCAACGCGAATCTTGTCGCCGGTGTTGATGAACAAAGGTACGCGAACAGTTGCGCCGGTATTAACTACTGCGGGCTTCAACGAGTTGGTCGAAGCGGTATCGCCCTTGATACCCGGCTCGGTGTAGGTAACCTCCATATCAACGATCGGGGGAAGCTCGGCCGAAAGAACCACCTCCTTATCGGTATGGAACATAACCTCAACGATCTGGCCATCAGCCATCAGGTCGTAGTTATTGATCAGGTTCTTGTCGATGTTGATCTCCTCGAAGGTCTCGGTGTGCATGAAGTGCGCACCCAGATCATCCTCGTAGGTGAACTGATAGGGGCGACGCTCAACGCGTACCTGCTCGATCTTCTGACCTACCGACGAGAAGGTGTTCTCCAATACGCGACCGTTCTCGAGGTTCTTGAGCTTCGAGCGAACGAATGCGGGGCCCTTACCGGGCTTGCAGTGCTGGAAATCTACAACGATAAAGGTCTTACCGTCCATTTCGATGCACATACCGATTTTGATGTCTGCTGCTGTAATCTGCATAGGAATATAATTTGAATTAGTTATTTGTCGATTTTGTTTCGATTCAATCTCAATTTCGGCCACAAAAGTAACACTTTTCCCGAAAGTATCAAAAAATAGTGCTCACTTTCTCATTATCAGCCTTTGGCGACCTTCGACACGCTACTCGATACGGGCACATTTCAAGCCTCGGCGGCGAATCTCTTCGAGTGTGCGAGGCAGAGCATAACGCATATTTCGGAAGGCCTTGACCGAGTCGTGAAAAACCACTATCGAGCCACCTTCGAGATATGGAAGAACATTCCGCAAGCAGGTTTCAGGCGAAATCTGGCGGTTGTAGTCGCGCGAGATGATATCCCACATAATCAGGCGATAACGCTGTGCGAGGGCACGCGTCTGCGCAGGCGTAATACGCGCATACGGGGGACGGAACAGATCGCTTTGGATGAAATCGGCCGCAAAATCGACATCCTCGACATAGCGATCCGTAGGCATACTCCACCCCTTCTGGTGTGAGTAGGAGTGGTTTCCGACACGGTGGCCTGCATCTATAATACGTTGATAGAGATCGGGATAAGCCTCGACATTTTTACCCAGACAGAAGAACGTTGCCTTGGCATCGTACTTGTCGAGCGTAGTAAGAATCCACTCCGTAATGCCGGGCGTGGGACCATCATCGAATGTGAGAAATACATTGCGCTCATCCTCGATATCCCAGATCAGGTCGGGCATCAGTCGGCGCAGAAATTTTGGCGGTTTAAGACGCATCGATTTTGCTAATAAGTTGATTATCGAAATGATTATCGCCACAAAAGTAGCAATGATTGTGTCAAAATCTATTTTTTCGAGGTGAAAATTTGCATAACTAATCAATTAGTTATATATTTGTCTGACAAAATCCGAAATAAACACAAAAACGATAAACCGATGAAAACTATTTTCAAGACCTTCGCGGCAGTCGTAGCGGCAGTAACCATCTGTTCGTGCGACGCTTTCAAGACCGCCGACAACTTCGACCGCCCCATTTCGCAGGGCTCGCCCTACGAGCTGATCGTAGTAGCCGAGAACAACGAGTGGCAAGGTGAATTGGGCGACACGCTGCGTGCCGTTTTGCAGGCTCCCGTACCCGTACTGAACCAGACAGAGCCCCATTTCGATCTGTTGCGCACACTCCCCTCGGGCTTCAAAAATCTCGTACAGCGACACCGCAACATCCTCGATATCGACATCAACCCAGCGCACGAAGAGGCAGGTCTGAATGTGCAGTACGACCGTTTCTCGGCTCCGCAGGTGATCCTGCAACTCACCGCCCCCAATATCAAAGCGGCAACCGCATTTGTCGATGCCAACCGCGAAATGTTGATGCAGGTGCTCGAATCGACCGAGCGCGACCGCTCAATTGCTTACGGCAAGCGTTACTACGAAAAGGGTCTGTTGCAGCTGCTGCACGACAAGTTCGGCATCACGTTCAACGTACCGAAGGGTTATGTTCTGCGCAATCAGCAAGATAAATTTGCGTGGATCTCATTCGAGATGCCGCAGTCGAGTATGGGTTTCTTCATCTATTCGTACCCCTACACCGGCCCGAACGATTTGACACAACCCAAATTGCTCGCAGCGCGCAACAAATATGCGGCACTGATCCCCGGTCCGTCGGATGGTTCATATATGACTACCGCCGAGATCTACGATCCCGACTACAAGGCGTTTCGTGTCGAGGGTCGTCTTTGGTTGGAGATGCGCGGTTTCTGGGATGTGGCAAACGACTTTATGGGCGGGCCGTTCGTAAGCTATACGACGGTCAATACTGCTACAAATGAGGTCATTACGCTCGACTGCTACGTCTATTCGCCCAAATTGCCCAAGCGCAACTATATGCGCGAATTGGAGCACCTGCGCTATCTGATCTCATTCCCCGAAGAGACTCCTGTCGCAGAGACTGCACCGCAGGCTGAATAACGAGTTTGTGTTTGTTGTAAATAGAAAACCGCACCCTTTCGTGGTGCGGTTTTCTATTTGATAAAGGTGATTTGTTGCGTAAAGAGGGTGCAACTCAAAAGAGCCGCACCCTCGCCAAAACAACAATTAAAATTAATCTAACTAATTCTCAAAAGTCAGCCCCTCCTCTGCTGCATCGATACGGATCGGGCGGTCGCGCTCGACCTCGCCTGCGAGAATTCGCTTCGAGAGATCATTGACGATATATCGCTGAATGGTACGCTTGACAGGGCGTGCGCC
>JAFPAT010000093.1 GCA_017425655.1 Rikenellaceae bacterium
CACTCTGCCGCTAATCGTATAGTCGCCATTTTCAAGGCTTTGGCTCTCAACGATATTATATGGGTTTGGTGCGGTGGCATCATCTTTCATTGTGATTTTGATCCCCTTAATCGGGTCGCCATCTGCGTCGAGCACCTTGCCTTTAACCTCATAAGTGGCAGATGGGGTGCCATACATATCCGGCACATCACACCCGAATATCGGAATTGTAAATCCGAGAATCGATAACGACTTGGCAATGATTTTCTTCATATTCAGCTCTGTTTTAGTTCTCTTTCTCTTCGAGCACTATGTTTTGTTCGATCGAAAATTTGCCCGAATACCACGCGCCCTTGTCGCCCGTAGCCTCGACCTTGCTGAAATCGAGTTCGATTGTTTGCTCTACGAACTCGCCACCGTTTTCTGCGCCGTCAACGTCTTGTGCTACAAGTCGCAGTTTGTTGACGGGAAATGTCTGAACGCTTGCGTCGTAAGTCCCATCATCAAGGCTAAATTTTCGTATAATAGGAATGGGCTCGGGTCCTGCAACATAAGTCTGAACTTCAACTTTAATGCCCTTAATCGGGTCGCCATCTGCGTCGAGCACTTTACCTTTGATCTCATAATCAGCCGAAGGCGAACCATACATAACAGGTACTTGTTCGCACCCCACCAACGAGCCAAAGCCCAACACTGCCAAAAGCCAATAGATAAATCGTTTCATAATCAGTTCGAGATTAAAGTTTTTACACCCTTTTTAATATAGACGCTCGAAGGTGTCAAAATGTTGCATCAAAGTTAAAATTTTTTTCACTTTTTGACAATTTTTTTCGTTGGGCTCACCCCTTCGTGCACTGTAGCACACTTTTCGCCGAAAAATTATTACCTTTGTCTTTTAATACAAACGAAATGAAAAGAGCTTTTATCATACTTTGCGCTGCGCTCCTTGCGGTTGCGTGTGCGGCACCACAGCCTGTGGATGATCGACCGCTGATTACAGTATCGATCGCTCCGCTGCGTTCGCTGGTGCAGGCGATAGTGTGGGATGATGTGCGTGTCGAAGTGCTGATTCCCGAAGGCGCAAGTCCTGAAACCTTTGAGCCTACACCGCGTCAGATAGCGGCTCTATCCGATAGTCGCGCGGTCTATACCGTTGGCTTGATGGAGTTTGAACGTAGTCTTACGTCGCGTATGGGTGTTGCAACGACACCGCTTTGCGAAGGTGTCGAACTTATCGGTGGCCACTATCACAACGGCCATAATCACGGTGCCGATCCCCATATCTGGACTTCGCCTCCCGAATTGCGCATTATGGCCAAGAATCTTCATCGTCATCTGCGCGAGATTTTTCCCGATTCGACCTGTTATGATGAGCGCTATGCCGAGCTCGATGCGGCATTGAAAGATCTTGATCTCTATGCGCAATCGTGCTTTGCAATGTGCGAGAAGAAGTATTTTATAATCTATCATCCTGCGCTGACCTATTTTGCCCGTGCATACGGCATTGAACAGGTTGCAATCGAGCAGGAGGGTAGGGAGCCGTCGGCGCGTAGTGTAACGGAACTGATTGAGCGAGCACGTCGTGATAGCGTTCGTCAGGTCTTCTATCAACGCCCATATCCTGCATCAGTTGTCGAGACGGTGGCCGAGGGTATTGGTGCCAAGCCGATCGAGATAGATGTGCTTGATGAGGATCTATATTCGACGATTAATTCTCTAATTGTAACGATGGCATTGGAATGAATACGCTGATAAAGATACGCAACCTCTCGGTTGCTTACGATGCGCATCGTGTTCTGCACGATGTCGATTTGGATATTTATGACGATGATTTTTTGGGGGTCATCGGGCCTAATGGTGGAGGAAAAACGACGCTCGTGAAGGCTATTTTGGGCGCAGTGCCTCATAGTGGCTCGATCGAATTCTCGTCGTCGTTATACGATGGCTCGCGCCGTTTGATCGGCTATATGCCCCAGCAGAGCAACTTCGATCGCGCCTTCCCGATCTCGGTGCGCGAAACTGTTGTGTCGGGTTTGCAGGCTCTGCGTCGAATGTCGGGTCGCTACTCACGCGAGGATTATGCCAAGGCTGATGCACTGCTCGAACAAACAGGCTTGCAGTCGATCGCTCGTGCCTCGATCGGCGAAATTTCAGGCGGACAGATGCAGCGTGCGCTATTGTGTCGTGCGCTGATTGCCGATCCGCGTCTGCTGATTCTTGACGAACCGACTAACTTTGTCGATAATCGCTTTGAGGGGGAGTTGTATGCGCTATTGAAGGAACTGAACGAGCGTATTGCGATAATGATGGTGTCGCACGATTTGGGTACGATTACCAGCGTGGTGAAGAGTATTGTTTGTGTCAATGGCCACGTTCATCGCCATTCGTCGAACGTAATCACTGCCGAGCAGCTCGATAATTATAACTGCCCGATTCAGATCATTGCTCACGGCCACGTTCCGCATACGGTGCTCGAACCGCATAGGTAGCCTTTTCGGATATACATATATAAATAGAAAAACGTAGCGCAACTCCCACTTGGGAATTGCGCTACATTTTGTTGAAGCGGTAAACTTCGGTCGGGGGCTTACTCTGCGATAGGAGTAACGCTCACGTACGACTTACCCGAGCTCTTCTTGCAGAAGCTAACAGTACCATCAACCAATGCAAAGAGAGTGTGGTCCTTACCCATACCGACGTTCTCACCGGCATTGTGTACAGTACCGCGCTGGCGAACGATGATGTTACCAGCCTTAGCGAATTGACCACCGAACAGCTTAACGCCCAGTCGCTTGCTCTCTGACTCACGACCGTTCTTCGAACTACCTACACCTTTCTTGTGTGCCATTTCTTTTTCGTTTTAAGAGTTAAGCAATAATGTCTTCTACAAGGATCTGAGTCAAGTACTGGCGATGACCATTCTTAACTTTGTAACCCTTTCTGCGGCGTTTCTTAAACACGATGACCTTGTCGTCCTTCAAGTGCTTGAGAATCTTCGCTTTTACCGAGGCGCCTTCTACAACAGGTGCACCTACCTTAACCTGACCGTCATTGTCTGTAAGCAGGACTTTGTCGAAGCTCACCGACGAGTCAACCTCGCCCGAAAGACGGTGAACATAGAGCTTGCGACCCTTTTCAGCCTTAAACTGCTGACCTGCAATTTCTACTATTACGTACATTTAATTTGTTTGTTGATTATGTGTTAAACATAATTTCGCGGTCGCAAATATAGTAACTTTTCTTCGAACTGCAATAGCAACCAGACTCTTTTTTTTGTTTGTGGGTGTTTTTTAGGATTTTGGCACAGTTTTGACTCGATTTTCGCCGCACTTTTCATTGATTTTTGACTTTTGAAAGCTATGTATAAGATTGCAATCATATCTCCCGACCCCTTTTTGCGCGAACTGCTTTGCAATTCGTTTGCGCTTACCGAAGCCGAAATTTCGACCTTCGAGAGGTGGAGTGATTCCCTTTTAGTGCCCCTTTCGCGATGCAATTTGGTGGTGTCGTTAATCGGTTATCCATTCCTGAACGGATACGATGCTGCACTGCGTTTGCGAGGGGGCGACGAGGCAACCGAAAATGAACGACCGCGAATCTACGTGCTGTCGTGGCTGCACGATGAACAAAATGTCGTAAGCATGCTTGAAAGTGGTGTCGATCAATATTTTACCTTGCCTGTGAATATTCCTCGTCTATGTGGAAAAATTGCGGCTCAAATAGGGGAGTGGCGCAATGGTTGATTGGGTCGGGATATACTCTGTCGTGCTCCTTGTCGGCTCGATACTAATGACAGCTATGGTCCTTGTTTATACACGTATGAGAGCTTGCCGAACTCGTGTGAAGCAATCTCTCGAACGGTGCTACCTCTCAATACTCAATCGCCACCTTCTCGAAGGAGGTGATTTGTCGAGCGGATTTCCATTGATTGATCGCCGTTATTCGCGACTGATATTGGCGACGATCGTGGCTCGTTTAGGTGCTGTAACATATGGCTATGATCGTAGTGTGCTGGCTGCGGTTGTACGTCGTTATGCGCTTGATCGTCTGCTGATGCAACAGGCCTCGTTTAGTTTTGGAATGAGAAGGGTTCAGTGGCTACACACCTTCGCAATGATCGATAGCGCCGAAGGAGTCTATCGTCGCACGTTGCGTCGTTTTGGTCGCAGTCGTAACCGCTATATGGCTCTCTGTATGACCCTTGCAGCATTGAACCATAACCCTGAACGCTCCATTGCGATTCTTGCCGAACGTCGAATGCCGCTATCGACATTTGACCTCTCGGAAGTGCTGATGATGCTCAAACGGGGATTGATTCCCGTCGCATATCAGCCCTTACTACGCTCGGAGTACAAAAATGTTCGAATGTTAGGTTTGTGTATCGTTCGCTATTTCGGAGTAACGGAGGCCGAGGATGATATTGTTGCGACAATCTCGTCGTCCGATTCGGAGGTTGCATCGTCGGCACTATTTACGCTCTGTGCTCTGCGTTTGCGCCTTGATCGCAATGAGGTGCGCCACGCATCGCAACGAATGAATGAAGATGAGCGTCGGGCGTGGTATCGTCATTTGGCCGCGGAGGGTTATTCGTCGCGAGCAATTGCGAAGGTTTTACCTGCGAACGAACAACCACAACTGCGCGAATATGTCGAGCAGACGGTAGCTTCGTATAAACGATGTTTAACAAATTGAACGGACTCAACAAATTGAGTACGAGGGTGTAAGATGTAATGAGCGAAAATTTGTTGTTTGGATTTTCGGTGGCGATAGTCGGTGCGCTTGTCGCTATATTAATTGCCGTTTCGATTGCGGCGACGCGAATATTGGCTGCTATGCGTAAAGGGCGAATGTTATCGGCCTGCCACGGCTACGGCAGTGAGGCAATGAGTCAAACGGGGGTGAGTGTCGTTGTCAGCGGAGCGCAATCCGAGCGTGAAATAGAGGAGCGACTCTCGTCGGAGTATTGGCGATACGAGGTGATTGTCGTGCTCGACTCGACTCGCGATGGGAGATTGCTGTCGCGCCTATGTCGCAAATATTCGATGATTCGAGTCAGCTTCCCGACGGATGGCGATTTGAAAATCGATGGAGTACCTCTGCTCTATCGCTCTCGCCAACGCCGCTATCGTCGTTTGGTGTTGATTGACCGCCTTCATCGTTCACGTGCAGATGATTGGAATTGCGGTGTGGTTATTGCCTCGTTTGATTGTATTATCCCTCTCGAATCGGATCGCTTTTTGACCTCTGAAGCCCTTCCTCGTTGGGTGATGGAGTTGCACGAAACACGCCCTGTCCGCTCCGATTTCATCTCGGCGCAGGTCTCTCCGACCCACTTTTTTGATCGCCGTCGTGTCGCGATGTTTTCGCGAATGGCTGTTGTGCGTACCGGCGGTTTCTCGGGTGAACATCCACGTATGCAGATGATGCGTTGCCTGCGTGGGCGTACGCTCTGTCTGCCGCTTGCGATGGCAAAATTGCGTCGTCGCCGTTCGAGTAATCCTCTGCGGCAACTCTTGATGACTATGGGAGCTCTGCCGACCACTCTTCTCTTTGTGTCGCTGGCCGTACAGCGCTGGGAGTTGGCGCGTGCAGCGTTGATGCTTGTCGTAGCGGTCTATGTAACGGCGCTTTTTATCTCGACGATCGCCCTTCGTGTGCGGCTGGCTCTCGATGAAGAGTATTGCGAAGATCGTTCTGTAAGCCTGCGCCGATTGCTGCGTTGTTCTTTTAGGGTTTTTTGATGTTATTTTTTTGTGCGGAATGCAATAAAATCCAATTTTTTTTCGTATCTTTATCACAAAGAAAAAGTAACTCCGCACTATGACAGAAAATATTCAACAACAGCTGATGGCCAAGGCCTACAATGCGGCCGTTCGTGCCGGTGCCGTAATCCTCGATATCTATAAGCGCGAGGACTACCACGTAAGTCTTAAAAACGACTGCTCACCACTGACTATTGCCGATCGTCGTGCCCACGAGACTATTAAGGAGTACCTCGGCTCGACACGTATTCCGATTCTCTCGGAGGAGGGCCGTGAGATGCTCTACGACGAGCGCAAGAATTGGGAATTGTTCTGGCTGGTCGATCCGCTTGACGGTACGAAGGAGTTTATCAATGGCAATAACGAATTTACGGTCAATATCGCTTTAATGAGCGAGAATGAGGCTGTTGCAGCGGTTGTCTATGTCCCCTATATCAGCCGTATGTTTATGGCCGTTAAGGGTGGTGGAGCCTATGTCAAGGAGAATGTGGTGGCAACGGCTGACTCCGAGGCCGACTACGCTTCTATTGGCGAGGGCTTGAAAGCTCTGCCTGTTGCGACGATGGGCAATAACCCGATGCGTATCGCCATTAGCCGTTCGCACAATACCCCCGAAACTTTCGCACATATCGACGCTATCCGCACTCGCATTCCCGATTTGGAGGTGGTTGAGCAGGGTAGCTCGTATAAGTTCTGTATGTTGGCTGAAGGTGTGGTTGATTATTATGTTCGCACGTCGAATACTTACGAGTGGGATACAGCTGCAGGCGAATTGATCTTGGCGGAGACGGGTGGCTCGACGGTGATTCTGTCCAGTGGCGAGCATTTGACCTATAACAAAGAGCAACTGAATAATCCTCACTTTGTTTGCCGTAGCAGATATTGCCGCATTTAGAGTGATGTCCTCAAATGCGGTCAATATCAACTTAATATTAAACTAATTACCATTAACAGCGATGAAGACAATCCTTAATGTCGGTCTTGGACTGGCTTTGGCTTTTTGTATTTTCTATTTTGTGTCGGGAAAACTTGACGAGCGTATCGATGCGGCAGTTGAGCAGGCTGTCAATGAGCACCTTGGCTCGGTCGAGCAGGAGGCTGTTACCGAGGAGGCTGTCCCCGTTTCGAAACCTGTGAATGCGACTGCAAAACCAGCCGACAATCGTGAATATATCGAAGTGCGTAGCTCGAAAGGCAAGGCAAAAATCTATATCGGTCAGCCCAAAAACGAAGTTTTGGAACTGCTCGGCACACCCGATAGGTTTGATTTTGGAGGATCATCTGAGAGTTGCACCTACGAGGTGGGCAATGATTGGTTTATACTTCGTTTCCGTGATGGTAAATTGAAGGAGGTCGATAAATATTAACCTGATTTCGTATTTTATCGCTATCTTTGCCCCGCAAAAAAAGTTTAACAGATGAAGATTGCCGATATCGAATTGGGCGATAAGCCGTTATTTCTCGCGCCTATGGAGGACGTTACCGATCCTTCGTTCCGCTATATGTGTAAGCGCTTTGGTGCCGATGTGGTCTATACCGAGTTTATCTCGTCGGA
>JAFPAT010000094.1 GCA_017425655.1 Rikenellaceae bacterium
GCCGACTTGATGCCATAGGCATTCGAACCATACTCTACGGTGTTGAGGTACATCGCCACAAGCTCCTCTTTGGTATAGTTATATTCGAGCTTAACGGCGGTAATCCACTCTTTGAGCTTCGAGATCACAAGGCTCGCCTTACGCATTATGGGGCTACGTGAAGTTGTGTCGCGCGGGAAGAGGTTCTTTGCCACCTGCTGGGTGATTGTACTACCGCCACCCTGACCCGAATTACCGAGCGCGATGGTCTTGACTCCTACGCGGATCAGAGCCTTGATGTCGATACCCGAGTGCGACTTGAAACGCTCATCCTCGGTCGAGATCAGTGCAGCTACAACTGCGGGGACATCTTCTCCATCGAGATTCAACAGCTGCGTGCTATCTTCGGGGAAGAGCTCGGCATACTCGACATACGAGCGATTCTGCACGAAGAATGATCCGAGGACCTTTCCATCTTCGGAGTAGATTTCGGTTGCGATGTTGCTCTTCGGGTTCTCCAGCTCCTCAAACGAGGGGAGCTTGCCGAACAGACCGATAGCTGTCAGTGCGAGCAGGAAGAAGAGCAATGCGAATGGGAACATGGCAACGATCCAGAGCCATTTAACAAGGCGCGGATGCTGCATTTGGTTTTTTGCGTTATTTGCTTTTTGTGTCATATCGTTGAACTGAATAACGTAATCGGATAGAATAACGGACAAAGTTACAATTTTCTGCGGAAAAGACGAAGCCCTCGGCCACTAATCTGGCTAAAATAGTGCTTTTAGCACTACTTTTTCGCAGTTTGTCATTCGGTTTAGATCGGGAAGCCCACTCCGGCCGAGAAATGAACGCCTTTTCGGTTGCTCGGTTTGTAGAGCGAAAGTTTGAGCGTCGAGGTCGCGGCGGCAGGCATGCGCAGCAGATTGATATCAAAGATCAGATCGCCACCAAACGAATTGACCTTCTGCCATTTGTAGCTGCTCTGTTTGCTGTCAAAGGTGCGCATCGTGGCGTAGTGAAAGCCGAGATTCAGACTTATGCGCTTGATATAGATCACCGCAGGAATACCTCCTTCGGGGTAGCACAACGGCAGTTGATAATCGATTGCGCTTGCGATGTAGTGTGAGGGGCTTGATGTAGGCTCATAGACCGCACCGCGCGGATAGAGTTCGCGTTGATAGAAGGAGTAGGTTTTGCCCTTTTCGTTAGTTTGGAAAACGGCACGCAGACGTAGTGAGTGGTGGCGACCGATAGCGGGCGTAATGCCTTGTCCGAAGATAGTCAGCGAGTGGGCAAAATTACGATCTGTCGGGCTGAACGAGTGCGACAAGCGCAGTGCATATCCCCATCGCGGGAGCAGGTCGCGCGTAGCCGAACGAACATTGTCGCCGAAGGTTATTGACGATGTTAATCGATTGATACCCTGACGATAATCCATCTGTGTCGGGTCGTAAATCAGGCCGTTGAAATATTGCCACTCGACCAGTGGTGTAAGGTAGCGCAGATGGTATCCGCTTGAAAGTTGCATCGGGAGTGATATGCGAGTTGCAATGGAGAAGTATGGTTTCAGAGGGTTTGCAGGCTCGGCAATTTCATCATTCGACGGTTTGTAAAATGGTTGCGGCATCCCGCCATATTGTCCGCGAAGTTCGATATGTGGACCAAGTGCGCGAAAATCTATTCCGCCACGAATCATCGAACCGCGATTGTGATGCCAACCGTATGAAAAATAGGATGTTACCGACGAGAGCAGATTCTGCGAAATAATGGTCGCTCCCAATTGCGGATCGAAAGTGTAGTTGTCAATCACATCGAAAAGATCGATCGAAACGGGTGCCCAACTATGGAAGTTAAAGTAATTCAATCCCTTACGATAACGACGCGAGGGTGTGCGTTGGTTTTGTGCAAGTAGCACCGATTCGGTAGCACGTACCGTGTCGAGATTCACAACGGGCATACGCTGACGCTTCGGATTGACTATTTCGGTTGGCAGTTCCGCCCATTCGACCTCGCGCACACCACACGGGTCAAGGCTTTGTGAGGCAAGCAGATAGCCATCTTCTTCGTAGGTTGTTACAAGCAATTTGCCGTCGGCAGGAGCCGGATCAAACGATCCAAATTCAGATTCGGTCAATTGCCATTCGCGCCCCGTTGCAAGATCGAAGGCGTGTGCCTCATCGCGACCCGAACGGATTGACCCGAAATAGAGTCTTCCATCTTTTGCTCGCAGGTCGCTCAATGTTACGTATGCCGCCTGTGTAAGTTGCTCGCTTGCCCCGTTGTGATCGACCGCACCGAGGTACATTCCATCGTCATTCAGTCCGATGAAATAGAGCTTCCGAGTCGTATTGTCCCACGCTAAACCGTGAATTTGTTCGCCTATAGCTCGTCTGCTTAAAACGCTATTATTTAATATATTGCCCTTGTTACGACTACAGACAACGATCGAGTAATAGCCCGAAGGATCAAACTCGACCCACGCCAGCGAATCTCGCTCGATCGGGGTGGGGTAGAGGATATTTGCCGCCATAGCGACCGAGTGCGTGCGGCCATTTTTGAGCTCTGCCCAACAGAGGCGCGAGTCGTAACGCTCGCCCCAAAGCAGGCTGCGGCGATACTCGGTCCACCAGATTGTCCCATCGTCGGCTATTGCCGGTCGTGTGCTTACCGATCCGACGTGGCTTATTGTGCGCTCCTCGCCCGTGCGCATATCAACCTCGACAAGGCGTGCGGTGCGATCCATATCACTTTTGAGCGCAATGATGCGAGTAGAATCGATCGCCTGCGGATGAGAATATGTGGTGTAAGATGTTGTCGGCGTAGCGATTACACCGCTTGTTGGCTCGACTTCAGGCAGTGCGCTCCAAAATGTTTGCAACGAGTCAAAGGTTTCGGTAAAGAGCTTTTTCGTGCGTGTCCCGAAGTGTTTTTTCAGCGCGAGATCGGTTGTGAAGAAGAGGAATGGATAGCGCGAAGCGTAGTCGGCAATATCATCACCAATCACTCGGCCATATTTGTCGTAAGCGTATGCAGCCATTTGATAACCAAGACGATAGTGGTCGGGTATATATTCGCGGTAGGAGCCGCAAAACCATTTGTCGGGGTTGCGACCATCGGCAATTTTCGCACTCTTTGCGCGGTATGCCATCGAGAATGAGGGCTGTCGGCCACGACCAAAAGAGCTCATATCGGTTTCGATCATCGTCGCATCGCCTTCGAGCAACCAAAGGGGCATTCCGAGTAAGCTTACAAATGCTCCCTGCTGACCGAGTAGGTAGTATAACGCTCTGAAAGTGTGTCGATTGAGATTGTTGTATTGTACAGCGTGCCGCTGTTCGTGCGCCGAGAGCTGTTTGAGCCAGGGCATCGAATAGGTGTCAATGTCGGGCGATGTAAGCATCTCGATACGTTTCGGAGCCCACATCACAAGTCCGTTTGAAGCGGAGTTCTGGGTGTGCATAATGACCGGAATATGCATCGCTCCGCGACGAAATCCGTAGTCGATATCCTGCCCTGCCACGCCGAGATAGTGCAACGCACGACGGGCCATAGTGTCGTAATCGCGGGGATAGATTACGCGCACCGAATCACCTCTCAATTGTTGCCAGCGCATCGAGGCGGGATCGACACCCCAGTCGTAATATTGTCCCCGCGCACCGATCGAGAGGATCAATGCGCAAAGTGTGAGCAATATATTTCTCCACGGCCTCATTGAGGTATAAATACTTTGTTCTACAACGAGTTATGCGCCTGCCTTCTTTGCCCTGTATCCTTCGCGCGTCAGGATATCGACAATTCGGTCGCGGAAGTCGCCCTGAATGATGATCTCGCCATCTTTTGCCGAACCACCCACGCCGCAACGACTTTTGAGCAGTGAAGCTAACTCCTTCAAATCGTCGTGTGAACCTACGAAACCGCGCACTAACGTAACGACCTTACCCGCACGCTGCTTGCGGTCGAGCCATACGCGCAGTTGCTGTTGCTGTGGAGGCAGGGTTTCGGTCTCTTCGACCTCGTCAGTAGTGTACTGAAAGTCAGGGTTGGTGGAATAAACGACGTTTAATCGCGCCTTCCAATCATTGTTGCTCATTTCAAACTAATTTATTTTTGGCAAATATACGATTTTTTTCTATATTTGTATTCAGGTATGACAAAGGTAGTATTCAATAGAGGTCGCTCCGTTCGTTCGAAGTATGAGATGCAGACGGTCAATTATAGTCGCCTGCCAGTCGATCCGTCGAAGCGTCTGGTGAGAGTCTATGTCGAAGGGTATGAGGATGTTGCCTTCTGGCGCGGTATCTTCGATCACTTCGATAATCCCTACTACGTTTTTGAAATTTCGGTGCCCAATCGTCCCGATATGGCCAAGGGTAAGAAGGTGCTCGAAGCCCTGATTCCGCAGAGTAACGAGGAGATGTTGTTGTGCGTCGATGGCGACTTTGACTACCTCTTTCAGCACCATCGAGCCGAGTCTCGCAAGATTGTCGAGGCTCCGTTTATGTTTCATACCTACGCCTACGCCACCGAGAACTATGTCTGCTATGCTCCGTCGCTGCACAATGTCTGCGTGCGAGCAACGAAGAATGATACCCGAATCTTCGACTTCGAGAAGTTTATGGCCGACTACTCGCGCACGATCTACCCGCTGTTCTTGTGGTATGCACTCTCGGCACGCGATAGCGATATCAATGTTTTTCAGCTGGCGGACTTCCGCAATAGCGTGAAAATCAACTATCTCGAACCAGACGACAATGCTCGCACAACGCTCGATTGGTTGTCGCGTCAGGTGTCGCGCCGTCGCACGTCGCTCGAAAATGCCCGCCCCGATATTGCAAAGCGCATTGATGGTTTCGGTCGCGAGTTGCAGGAGTTGGGTGTCTATCCCGAAGATACCTATTTATATATGCACGGCCATACGCTGATGGACAATGTGGTGATGATCGCCCTCAATGCCGTTTGTGAGCGACTGCGTTGTATGTCGGTGTCGCGTATCAACTCCTCGTCGCAACGCGGTCAGGCTTTGAGCAATGAGTTGAGTAATTATAGCAACCAGCTGCGTAATGTGCGTGATGTACTGCTTGATAATGAGAACTATACTGATTGTTTCCTTTATCATAAATTGAGTAACGATATTGACGCCTACCTGTGCCGAGCAGTCGAAAAGCTCAAAAAGTAAATAGAGAATCAGTATCATAAAGTCAATAGCCACACCCCGAGAAAGGTGTGGCTATCTATTTTGCGAATGCACACCGAGTGCTCCCGCCTTCAACCAAAAAAAGCCGCGCTCCACTCTCGGAACGCGACCTTTTGCGAAAATTCACTAAATAATTGTGAATTGTGAATTGTGAATTGTGAATTGTGAATTGTGAATTCAAAAATCCTAATATCGATAGTGGTCAGCCTTGAACGGACCCTCGACCTTCACGCCGATATAGTCGGCCTGCTTCTGCGAGAGGGTGGTCAGGCGAACGCCGATATTCTCCAAGTGCAGACGTGCAACCTCCTCGTCGAGCTCCTTGGGCAGACGGGTTACGCCCACAACGGGATTCTCGCGATCCTCCCACAGCTTCATCTGTGCGAGGGTCTGGTTGGTAAACGAGTTACTCATCACGAACGAGGGGTGGCCCGTAGCACAACCCAAGTTCACAAGACGACCCTCGGCCAAAATGAAGATCGAGTGGCCATCGGGGAAGGTGTATTTATCAACCTGCGGCTTGATAGTCGATTTCACAGCATCCGATGCCTCCAAGCGAGCCATCTGGATCTCGTTATCGAAGTGGCCGATGTTGCAGACGATCGACTGATCGCGCATGCCCTGCATATGCTCCAAGGTGATGATGTCGCAGTTGCCGGTGGTAGTTACGTAGATGTTGCCCTCGGGCAGAGCGTCCTCGACGCGCATAACCTCGAAGCCCTCCATTGCAGCCTGCAAAGCGCAGATGGGGTCGATCTCGGTTACAATCACACGTGCGCCATACGAGCGCATCGAACGAGCGCAACCCTTACCTACGTCGCCATAGCCGCAGACAACCACAACCTTACCTGCGATCATTACGTCAGTTGCACGCTTGATACCGTCAGCCAGCGACTCGCGGCAACCGTAGAGGTTGTCGAACTTCGACTTTGTAACCGAGTCATTTACGTTGATTGCGGGAACGAGCAACTCGCCACGCTCCTGCATCTGGTAGAGGCGGTGTACGCCCGTGGTGGTCTCCTCTGAAACGCCCTTCCACTCCTCGACGGTACGGTGCCACTTCTGGGGATCCTCCTCCAAGAGTTTGCGCAACGTTGCGATGATCACGCTCTCCTCGTAGCTGCCTGCCTCGCGGTCGAGCGTGGTTGCATCGTTCTCGGCAGCGAAACCCTGATGGATCAATAGCGTTGCGTCGCCACCATCATCAACGATCAGATTGGGACCCTTGCCACCCTCGAACGAGAGTGCCATAGCGGTACACCACCAATACTCTTCGAGCGTCTCGCCCTTCCAAGCGAAGACGGGCACGCCAGCCTTTGCGATAGCTGCTGAGGCGTGATCTTGTGTCGAGAAGATGTTGCACGAGCACCAACGTACCTCGGCACCCAGCTCAACGAGTGTCTCGATCAGTACGGCAGTCTGAATTGTCATGTGGAGCGAACCCATAATACGTGCGCCTTTGAGCGGCTTCTGCTTGCCGTACTTGCGGCGCAGAGCCATCAGGCCGGGCATTTCGTGCTCCGAAACTTCGATCTCTTTGCGACCCCACTCGGCCAGCGAAATATCCGCCACGCGGTAGGGAATAGTAGTGTCGATGAACATAGTGTTAAATATTTTTAATGTTTGTTGTTTATCCTTTGTCAGTTGTTGGCGCAAGGCTTCGATACTTTCGAAGCGTCGCTCTTCGCGCAGTTTCTGCACCAAATCGACCTCGATCGTTTGACCGTAGATCTCCTCATCGAAGTCAAATAGATGGGCTTCGAGCCACAGCGCACCGCAATCGGTTACCGTCGGACGGTGTCCCAAATTGGCCATAGCCTGAAACTTGCGACCATCCTGCAGCTGTACCCTTGCTACATAGACTCCGTTGGTCGAAGAGTAGTGGCACGCTATCTCGATATTGGCCGTCGGGAAGCCTATTGTACGTCCCAGGCGGTTGCCTTGAATCACTCTACCGGTGAGTTTTGTCATTGTTTTTCGTCGTCAGTTGTCAAATTTTCGGTTAGCACCTGCACCAATCGGAAGTTGTAGAAAAACTCCTTGGCAAAGACACGAATAACCGTATATGAGGGGATTGCCAGCAGCATACCCACCACGCCGGCCAAATTACCGGCAATCAAAATTACAATAAATATCTCCAACGGGTGCGCCTTCACGCGGTTGGAGTAGAGCACGGGCTGCAAGACAAAGTTGTCGAGTCCCTGCGCCGTAAGGATTGTGCCGCCCGTAGCCAGCAGTGTCTCGGCGATGGTCATTCCCTCGATCGGGCTTGCCAGACCGACAAACATGCCTATTGCGAAACCGATCATCGGGCCGACGTAGGGAATCACATTAATAACGCCCACAATCAAGCCCGTGAAAAAGGCATTTTCGCCATTGGCTCCGAAGAGTAACAGACCGAGCGACACGATAACCATCATAATAAACGACTCGGCTAAAATACCCGTAAAGTAGCGTACCAAAAGTACGGTTGTCGAGTCCAGTGCGCGGATGATATTATCTTCGTAACGCTTTGGGAATATGGTTGTTACCATCGAATAGAATAGATCGTCTTCCTTCAAGAAAAAGAAGGTTATGAAGGTGATCGAAAACAGAGCGATCACGAAGTCCGTAGCGGTCGAAACGAATGAGCCGACCACGCTATTCACCACGTCGATATTCATCCACTCGCGGATCGATGAAGCGATTGTGTCGGTCAGCGAGAATTCGCGCATCGAGATCGAGAAAGTCTCGCTGATATGCTCTTGCAGGGCGATGATCGGGTCGTTGATCGAACTGATCACCTGTGCAATATCGAGGTTGGCGAATTGGCTCAACTTTTGGAAAATCAGAGGAATGAATATAACAAAGAAGGTCGCAAATACAGCCCACATCAATAGGGTTGTAAGCAGCGCTGCAATTGTTCGCGGGATATATCGACCGCGAATTTTGATCACCGATAGTCGTCGCACAAGTGGTCGTCCGATAATACCCAGCACAGCCGAGATCAGAATATAGATCACGATATCGCTGAAATACCAAATCAGAAACAGCGCCAACGCCGTAACCGCAATGCCCAGCGCATAACGCCACGAAGTAGATATCGAACGGAGATCCATCGTTGAAACGGTTGTTATAAAGTTGTATCCTCTTTTAGTGTTTCTAAAACTCTGTTACTTCAATCGTGCCAGAGGTGTCTGCGAACCTACAACCTTGTCGCCAATCTTCACTAACGGCTCGCAATCGAGCGGCAGAAGCAGGTCCATACGCGAACCGAACTTGATGAAGCCACACTTCGTGTTCTGCTCGACTCTCTTGCCGACCTCGGCATACGAGACAATACGACGTGCTACAATACCTGCAATCTGGCGGAAGAGCACTTTGTGCTTGCCTGTATTGACAACGGTCGTTGTGCGCTCGTTCTCCTCCGACGATTTGGGGTGCCAAGCCACGAGGAACTTACCGGGGTGGTACTTGAAATATTCAACCTCGCCCGAAACGGGGAACCAATTGACGTGCACGTTATAAACCGACATAAATACCGAGATTTGCAGACACTTACAGCCCAGATACTCGTTCTCTTCGGTCTGCTCAACCACTACCACCTCGCCGTCGCAGGGTGCGAATACGACATCTTTATCTGTCAAGAGCGGGCGTGCGGGCTCGCGGAAAAAGCGGATAACAAAGCCCCACAAGCCGAGCGACACGACTAAAATCACGATTGTTGCCCACATCGGTAGCAAGCCGTAGATCGACAGCAGACAATTGCCTGCCAGAATAATCGCCACGATCAAACCTGTCGTTGCAATGATTTTCAAACCCTCTTTGTTTATCTTCATAGTTTAGGTCTATTTTTAGGTTACATATTATGCATAAAAATTATGAGATAGATTATCGCAACGGGGGCAGCTGTCAGTACCGCATCGAAACGGTCGAACCAACCACCGTGGCCGGGCATAATTGCGCCACTATCCTTCACGCCGGCAGAGCGTTTGAACATCGACTCGATCAGATCGCCCGCCACAGCAGCCAATGCTGTAACGAGACCCAGACCTGCCCATACGGCTATATTCTCGCCTAACAGATGAGCTGCGAGCAGAGCCACGCCCATTGCCGCCACGATACCTCCGAAGAAACCCTCCCACGACTTTTTGGGAGAGATGCGCTCGCACAGACGGTGGCGACCCAATGTGATGCCGACCAAGAAAGCGAACACGTCATTTGCCCAAATGATCGAGAAGAATGCCACCATGCGCCACGCATTGTAGCCCTCACCCATGCCGGGCAGTAAAGCGAGCATTCCGATAGGCAGAGCCACCTGAAAGATCGGCAGCAGGGTAGCACCGATATTTTGGATCGGTGTTTCGCTTGCGCGGAAAAGCTCGACGAAGAGCACTGCGAGTGTTGCGATCATTATGAAGAAGGTCATCAGCAGGATCCACAACTCCGCATCGCCTACTATGGTGTGTACGAGTACGAACGGTACTACGGTAAATACTGCAAGCACCATAGCCATTGCCTTTTGTGGCTGAACGCCGCAGTGCTCCGACAGTCGCAGGTGCTCCCACGTTACGCCAGCCGTAATCGCCAATATCAATGCGCCTAAACTCCACGGTGATACCAAAATCGCTGTCAGCATCACCACCAGCATTACCGCGCCCGATGCCGTGCGTACCAATATGTCTTTAATCTTCGGATTCATCATTTACTCTCTTTATTCAATAGGTTTAAGTTTGGTCGTTGGGCAGATTATTCGGCAGTTGCTACAACTTCGCTCTGCTCCTCCGCGTTGTCGGTTGCTTCGGGAGCGGGCACTGCTTTGGGAGCGGGCTCGTTCTCGACTACGCCCTCTGTACTCGCAGCGGTCGCCTCTGCAGTCTCTGCCGCCTTGCGCTCCTCACTTGCCGAGCGACCGAAAATCGCCTCGATATCCTCGGCAAAGACGGTCTCCTTCTCAACGAGCAACTTGGCCAGGCGCTCAACCTTTTCGCGATTTGCCTCAATCAGGCGACGAGCCTCTTCGGTTGCCTCGTCAATCAGACGGCGTACCTCCTCATCGATCTCGCGGGCAGTCTGCTCGCTGAAAGGCTTGGTGAAAGCATCGCGCTGACCTGTCGAGTCGTAGTAGCTGACGTTGCCCACACGCTCGCTCATGCCGTAGAACGCAACCATCGAGTAAGCCATATTGCTTGTGCGCTCCAAGTCGTTCAGTGCGCCCGTACCGATAGTGCCAAGGAAGGTCTGCTCTGCAACGCGACCTGCAACCATGCCACTCATACGCTGACGCAGGTTGCCGCTTGTTACATGCACACGCTCTTCGGGCAGATACCACGTTGCTCCCAAACTACGACCACGCGGGATGATCGTAACCTTCACTACGGGATCGCTCTCGGGCAAGAGCCACATCACTGCGGCGTGTCCAGCCTCGTGGATAGCCGTCGCGTAACGCTCTTTGGCCGACATTACGGTATTCTTCTTCTCCAAGCCGCCGACGATACGGTCGATAGCGGCAAGGAACTCCTCTTTGGTGATCTGTTTCTTGTCGTGTCGCGCTGCAATCAGAGCCGCCTCGTTGCAGACATTTGCAATATCGGCACCCGAGAAACCGGCGGTCTGCTTTGCGAGGAATTCGTGGCTGATGCCTGGTGCGCAACGCAGTTTGCGGGTATGTACGCCGAAGATCGCCTCGCGCTCCTTCACATCGGGCAGACCAACCTCGATCTGACGATCGAAACGACCTGCACGCATAAGTGCCTTATCGAGAATATCGGCTCGGTTTGTTGCTGCTAAAACGATTACGCCCGAGTTGGTGGCAAAACCATCCATCTCGGTAAGGATCTGGTTGAGTGTATTTTCTCGCTCATCGTTGCCCGAGAAACCTGCATTTTTGCCGCGTGCGCGACCGATTGCGTCGATCTCGTCAATAAACACGATACAGGGAGCCTTCTCCTTCGCCTGCTGGAACAAATCGCGTACGCGCGAAGCACCTACACCGACAAACATTTCGACGAAATCCGAGCCGCTGATCGACAAGAAAGGTACATTTGCCTCGCCTGCGACAGCCTTTGCCAGCATCGTCTTACCCGTTCCCGGAGGGCCAGCAAGCAATGCGCCCTTCGGAATCTTACCGCCCAACTCACGATATTTCTGTGGACGGCGCAGGAAATCGACAATCTCCATAATCTCCTGCTTTGCCTCCTCCAAACCGGCTACATCCTTGAATGTAACGCGATTCTCGGTGTTGTCTTTGTCATAGACCTGTGCGCGGGCCTTGCCGACATTCATCACGTTGCCACCGCCGCCACCGCCGCGTGCCGAGCGCATCATAAATACCCAGAAACCGATAATCAGAATCCAGGGAATGAGTGAGCCGATGATATTCATCCATCGGTCGCTGCGAATCTCATATTTGACGGGAGTATTGTTGCCACTCTGCTGCTGAATCTCGGCGAGATCCTCGCGGACAGCATCGACCGACGGAATAGTGCAGTAGAATTGGAATTCTCCGTAGCGAGGGATCTTCTTGTATTCATCCTGCTGGCTATACTCTTCGATAGCCTTCTCGGTGAGTTTTACCTCGGCGAGCTCCTTATTGACGATGTTGATCTGCTCGACATCGCCTTCGGCAACCATCTGTGTAATTGCGGGCCAGTCGCTCTCGATCGGTTTGCCGCCACCATCCCACGTCAGACCGCCCCAACCGATGATCGCCACCAGCAGAGCCACCCAGACGAAATTGATGATCGAGGCCATTCGCATCGAAGGACGCTTCATCCCCTTATTTGGCTTTTTATTCATAGACATTTCGTGCAAAAAAAGTTAAAATTACTCTTCGTAGGGGTACTCGGTGCGAGGAGCGTCGGCCCAGAGCTGCTCCAAGCGATAGAAGTCGCGCAACTCGCTCTGGAAGATATGAACAACCACGTCGATATAATCGACAGCTACCCATACGGCATTGTTCATGCCCTCGATGCGATGCACCTTCTCGTGCAATTCGTTGAAGACCTTCTCTTCGATGCCGTCGGCAATAGCCGCTACCTGTGTGGTCGAGTCGGCATTGCAGATTACAAAATGTGAGCAGATTGCACCATCGAAACCGGTCAGATCGAGCGATACGACGTTCTTACCCTTCTTGTCCTGAATTGCGCCTACGATTGTGTTTATCAGTTTTTCCATAAATTTCGTTTGTTCCGTTTTTGTGTTGTTTCAAAAGTTATTATTGAATCAATACTATTCCCTTCGTTGTGCGCTCTATATACGCGCTCGCGCGGATTTTATATTATTCAAACTGCAAAGATAATTATTTCTATCAAATATTCTGCAAACCTCGCTTGTGATTCTCCCTTTTTGAAAGATTTTTCCACTTTTCGTAGAAATTAAAGGGGTATTGAAGTGAAAATGAAATTTAAGAAGTTCCAAAAGGTTAGTGCAAAAAGCCGCACCCCAAACGGAGCGCGGCCTAAATCTTAAACTCGGAATTTTGAGTCTTTCGACCTACTTTTTCACCTTCTCGAGAATCACCTCTTTCAGCGCGTTGATAATCGAATTCTTGACATACGTACGGCGAACTGCAATGGCGATTTTACGCGATGTAGCACCCTTTGCCAGCATTTTTACCTGATCGCTATGGTGGTCGGGAACAAACTCTACGGCCATTTCGGGGATAATGGTCATCAGTGATGTCGAATCGACGATGCGCATCAGCGTGTCGATTGAACCACTCTCGAAATAGTAGTGCGAGGGCATATTATGGCGAGCCTGGCATAACTCAATAATCTGATCACGCATACAGTGGCCATCGCTCAACAGCAACAACCCTTTCAAGTCGATATCTTCGATGCGGATGTTACTGCGCTCGTATAGTGGATTGGAGGTCGAAACGTAGGCAAAAAAGCGATCGTCAAAGAGCTCCTGCTCGTTGATACCCTCGCCGCATGTGCCGCTTGCAACCAGAGCCGCATCGAGTGCATCGCGTTTAAGCGCGGCGATGATGTCGCCTGTAACCATCTCCTTGATTTCCAACTCAACACGCGGATATCGTTGCGCAAATTCGGGGATGAACTTGTGTAGCAGATAGGGGGCAATTGTGGGGATTACACCTAATCGTAATTTGCCCGAAGTCTCACCCTTCAACTCGCTTACAGCCTCGCGGATATAGTTGTATTTGGCAAGGGTTTCGCGCGCCTCGCGGATTACGACCTCACCCGCCTCGGTCGGGATAACGGGCTTCTTCGAACGGTCGAGCAGTACCACACCAAGCTCCTCTTCGAGAGCCTTAATCTGCATACTCAATGAGGGTTGGGTAACGAAACAGTGCTCCGATGCGAGCGAAAAACTGCCACAGTTGGCGACTGCCAACAGGTATTCGAGTTGGATGATGGTCATAGCTGAAAGTTGGGTTAAATCTTATTTTGAATAACAAAGTTATAAATTTTATTTATGTTTGCAAATAGTTCGCTCGCTTTTCGCTAACTTTATATCGAAAAATTTAGCTATTGACGAAAAATCAATTAAATAACACTACAATACTATGAAACGACTACTTGCAACCTTGATCCTTGTGCTGTTGCTTGTCCCCGCTGCCGCACGTGCCCCCAAAGGGGTGAAATTTATCGAACGCCGCGCTAATCATGCCGACGGAAAACCCTATGTCTGGTTCGCTTTTGTCATTGATCAGAAAGCAAATAAGAATCTGCAATTCAATGCCGTAGAGGTTGAGGGCGGTACCACTCCCTCGAAGCTCTATAAGGCTTGGTCTGAGTATGGCGAGGGCAAGCCCGTTGTGGTTGCCAATGCCGGTTTTTTCAATATGCGTACGCTCGAATCGGTCAGTCTGCTGATGGATGAGGGTAAGGTTGCTGCTGCTGATGTTCGCTCGGTAACGCGCCGTAATCCCGCAGGCGAGAAGGTTGAAGTTTTCCCGATTCACGCCGCTTTCGGTCAGATGCCAGACGGCTCGTATGAGGCTCAATGGATCTATTGCCAGCCCGATAAGGATCTTCATCCTTACGTATATCCTTTCGCAGTTGGTAACGACGACTCGTTGCGTCGCTATTCGCCCATTCCGCCTGCAGTCGGTCAGCTCGGTTCGTACCCTTGGCAGGTTGTCGATGCCGTTGCGGCAGGTCCGATGTTGGTTAAGAACGGCAAGGATGTGTCGCTCGAAAGTTCGCTCGGCGAGTCATATTATCTCACGATTGGCGGTAATGCACGCCACAACCGTACGGCTATCGGTCTGACCGAGGATGGTAAGTTGGTGATTATGGTTGTCGATGGTCGCGGAATGAATGGTAGCGTGGGCTGCACACTCTCGGAACTTGCGGAGTTTCTGATGGAACTTGGTGTGGTTGAGGGCGTTAATCTCGATGGCGGTGGCTCATCGGCAATCGTTAATTGGGATGGCGAGTTGGTTAATCATCCCAGCGATGGTGGCAAACGACCCGAACGCATTGAGCGCGTGGTGCCGACCTTTGTTGTAATCTCGGAGGAGAAGTAACAATTCAGGATCCAATATTTAAGATTTAGCCGCGCTTTTTCGAGCGCGGCTTTTTTGTGTTTGTCGCTAAAAGAAGAATCCCGCCGAGAACTGCCACATCCCGTCGTTTTTCATTTGCACTTTTCGGTGAGTGTGGTCGATGATAAACTCGTTTCGACTCTTTTTGGGGTAGAATGTGTAGCGCGCATCGACAAAGAAACGGCCTAAATCGAGCCCTGCTCCAGCAACCAGAGCCACATCCGAGTCGTTGTATTTAACCTCCAACCCGAGCCGTTTGTTATCACTCTTTTCGGAGTGTGCAAGGCGGAAAACAGGACCGCCGAAGAGTCTGAATACCGAGATGTTAAAACCAACGGTTACAGGTAGTTCCAATCGTTTGACGGCTACCTTTACCTCGCCCGATGATGCACCGCTTACGCGATAACGGTAGTTGTGTGCCACCATCTGTAATTCGGGCGCGATCTGAACGAATTTTGGGATCGAAATGCGACTGACGAGGGCTATTTGATAGCCGGGTTTGCTCTTTAAGCTGTTGATTCGATAATCGCCCGTCGAAATCTGATTAAACGAGCTGTTTGTGATATTCACACCGCCGCGGAGACCGATCTTAAATATCTGTGCCGACGCGCTCGCGGTAATTAGAATCGCAAAAAGAAGCGAAAGTAAAAGCTTTCTCATAATCGTACAAAAGTTTTAGAGGTTCAACTATAAGCGGCCTCTTCACGATTATTTGAGAGTTATGGGGTGGGGTAGCTTCGGGGTGAGGCTAATCATCTCTGCACTCCGATTTTTAGAGCGCTGCGTGCGCCTATCGAGTGCGCAATGTGTTAGAACAACGGGCTGAGCAGACGCGACATAGCCTCGATGAAACGCTGGCCTTGTGGGCGCGAATACCATTCGTCGGGCATTACGCGACGCGAATGGGCGATATACTCTTCGAGCGTTGCGGAGATCTGTGCAACCACCTCGCGATCATAGATAAAGGCCGACACTTCGGAGTTGTCTTCGAGCGAACGGATATCCATATTTGCCGTCCCGACTGATGCCATACGGCCATCGACGGTGATTAGTTTCGAATGTAGGAAGCCTGCCGTATAGAGATAGACCTTCACGCCTGCAGCGAGCAGTCCATCGACAAACGAGCAGGTCGCCCAATGCACCAATCGGCTGTCCGAGCGTGCCGGAATTACAACTCGCACCTCTACGCCCTTCAATGCTGCCACCTTCAACGCTTCGAGCAGTGAGGTCGAAGGGATGAAGTAGGGTGTTGAGATTGTGATTGTTCGTGCGGCACCCGTAATGGCGGCAAAAAATGCCTGTGAGATAGCCGACCAACGTGAGCTGACACTCGAACCAACCACCTGCATCGGTGCGCGATTTGTCGCTGTCGAAGCGGGGAAATATCGCTTGTCGTTGAGTGTCTGTCCGCTGACCAACGCCCAATCCGAGAGGAACATTCGCTGGAAGTCGGCTACGGCCTCGCCTTCGACGCGCAGATGAACATCATACCAAAGCCCCATCGTATCGCCTTTGAGGTATCGTTCTGCAATATTAATGCCACCCGTATATGCTATGCGGCCATCCACAACGACTATCTTTCGGTGGTTGCGATAGTTCAGATAGTGAGTGAAATAGGGGAACGAAATGGGGGAGAAACGACCTACCTCAACGCCGCTTGCTCGCAGACGCGAGATGAACTCCTTGCTCAATTTCCAACTGCCCACAGCATCGAAAATAAGTCGCACTTCGACCCCTTCGCGAGCCTTCTTTTCGAGCAGTTCAGCGATGTAGTTGCCTACCTTATCCTCGCAAAAGATGTAGTACTCGATATGTATCGACTCACGCGCCGCAGCCAATGCTGCTGCAATTGACGAATAGGTGCGGTCGCCGTTGTGCAACACTTCGAGGTTGTTGTGCAGAGTGAGCCTTGCATCGGAGTTGTTTTCGAGCAGTGTGATGAATGGTATTCGTTCGCTACGTTCAATGCGCGGTGGTGCGACAAGACGTTTCCGCGCAGGGCGGAATCCGAACAAAATGAAGAGCAAAAGACCAGCTGCAGGGATAAAAATGACAGCCATAATCCACGCGAAACTCCATACCGGTTCGCGCTGTTGCTCGATAACCATCACGATAACCGCCACGATGACGATTGTGTAAAGCACCGAGAATATAACACTCAATATACTTGCCATTTAGCTCTGTGTTACCTGCCATTAGTCCTCGGCAGCGAAGCATATTTCGTGCCTCGACCGAGGAGTCAGCCAAACAAAGATACGAAAAATTTTGGAATATTGAAATTAATCCCTACCTTTGCCATATCAAAAATGTGTTGGGTTCCGGCCGAAAGGTCGGGATTCATATTTTTTTTACTTTTATAAAACCAAAGTCAAAATGGCAAATGAGATTATCTATCTGACCGAAGAGGGCTACAAAAAGCTCAAAGATGAGTTGGATCATATGCGTTCGGTTGAGCGTCCGGCCATTTCGGCTGCGATCGCCGAGGCGCGCGACAAGGGCGACCTGTCGGAGAATGCCGAGTACGATGCAGCACGTGAGGCGCAGGGTATGTTGGAGATGCGAATCGCCAAGCTCGAAGCTACGCTGAACAACTCGCGCGTGATCGACGAAACGAAGATTGACAAGAGCAAGGTCCAGATCCTCAGCAAGGTAACACTGATGAACCACAACAACGGCAAGCAGGTAACCTACACCATCGTTTCGGAGAACGAGGCTAATCTGCGCGAGGGTAAGCTGGCAATCGGCACCCCGATCGCAAAGGCTTTGCTGGGCAAGAAGAAGGGCGAGCACGTTGATGTTACAGTGCCTGCCGGAACTCTGCACTTTGAGATCCTCGACATCTCGATCTAAACGAGCAACGGAATTTCTTCCCTGCGACGAACTTTGTGGCAAGGGTGAAAAAATAGTCCGATCCCAATGGCGGGGTCGGACTATTTTTTATTTGCAAAGCTCCTTTGCTATTCCGTCATCAGATACTCAATCTTGACGTTGCTATGTTCGGGGCTGATCCAGTAGTGGAACGGTGCCACAACCGCTTCGCCCGTCTTGTAATCGGTTACGCGCATCGACAAACGACCTTCGGTGAAGGCTGTGCCGGAGAATCCGCTATGATATTGGTAGTTGTCAAACACAATAGGCTCAATGATTTTCATCTTAACGCGATAGGGCGCAACAACGACCTCATCCTGTGTGATCTCGCACTCGCCCTCGATCTCGTACTTGTAGATAGGCGAACTCTGCAACTGACCCTGGATCTGCTCTCCCGCCTTGACATCGAGTGCGATATTCACGCTGCGCTCCACGTAGTGTATCATCTGGTCCAAGTGCCAGCGATTCTCGCCTATGCACTTGATCTGCCACCAATGATCATTCGTCAGACTTGTGTCCTGTGCCAAATAGACATTCCAAACACTGCCCTCCTCGTTCAGTGCGCCATTGCATACGAAAGAGAACAGATCTTGACCGTTGCGCACAACCTTCCAACCGTTGTCGGTCTGGCGCAGACGTACGTTGGGCAGGTGCTGATCCTCGATAATTTCGCGTTCGCCATCGCCTGCCTGACTGTAATAGTCGATTGTCTGGGCATAGCTTAAAATGTGAATCTGCTGCTGAACCTCGGAGATCGCCATACTTGCAGCCATTTTGGCTACGAGGTTTTGGTCCGAATTCCCTCCTTCGCTGATCGTGCACGAACTTAAAGCCACAAGGGCTGCGAAGATATATATAAGTCTTTTCATATTATTCTGAATGTTAATGTGTTAGAATTTATATCCGATACCTGCACTGCAACAGCCCATCGAGCCTACGCTCAACTCGGCAAAGCCGAACAGACGGCGACCGACGCTCACGCCCAAGAATGTAACCTCGGCAGGGCAGAAACGATCGCTGTAATTGGCTTCGATGTGTCCATCGACGTTTCGGATGCGCTCACGGCAGAAACCTACACCTATACCGATCGATGAGTAGAGGCGCACGATCGGGCGATTGAGATAGGTGAATCGCACCGTCGGTACCAACATCAGGTGTCGCTCTTTGGTGATCGATGTGATTGCTTGTGTCGAACGCAGATGGGTTGGCTGCCATTCGCACACGTAACCTGCATAAAGGCCCACCGAGAGCCAGCGCAGGGGCGAGTACATATACGACAGTGCGTAGCCGCCCGAGGTCTTCAACGCGCCACGATAGGTCAGGTCGCTGGGGTAGATCACATTGTGGTAACGCTCGACAATAGCCGGCTCGTTATAAACGAAAAAGTCGTCCTCGAAGATAGGTGTTACGCCAACTGTCAGGCGCACTTCGTGCTTGTGTTCGGCTCCATTTCGAAGACTGAAATCGAAAGAGGGACGATCCTTGGCGGATTGCGCCGAGGCGGCACTACCGACCAAAAGAGCGATCGCAATGAGTAGAGTTCGTTTCATTTCGTGAATTAGTTTTTGTTAGTATTTTCTTCGTTTTGTTTGCGCGCTTTATTATATAGACGCAAAAAGTGGCCGTTTCGTTGCACGAATATATGATTTTTTTGAAATATTTTTCACTTTGGATATCTTACAGCTGATAATCAGTTGGATAGTAAAAATGAAAAACGGCAAAATAAAAGCCGCACCCAAAGCGGAGTGCGGCTCATAGTTGCGAAAATCTGAAAATTACTCGCAGATCTTCTCGTAATCCTCTGCCGAGAGAAGCTCGTCGAGATCAGCGGGATTCGACATCTTCACCTTGACCATCCAGCCCTCGCCATAGGGATCCTTATTAACCAATGCGGGATCGCCATCGAGAGCCTCGTTGAACTCGATTACCTCGCCACCAACGGGCAGGAAAGCGTCAGAAACGGTCTTTACAGCCTCGATAGTGCCGAAAACTTCGCCCTTATCGAGGGTCTCGCCTACGGTAGTTACATCGACGAAAACGATGTCGCCAAGCTGGCTCTGTGCATAATCGGTAATGCCGACAACGCAGATGTCGCCCTCCACGCGTGCCCACTCGTGGTCGCTGGAGTATTTCAGATTGTTAGGAGTGTTCATAATGTCTTATTGTATTAAGTTATTGTTGTTCGCACTTGTAGCAATTACAAAGATAGCGCATATTTTCTATTTCGCAACTCCCTTGACTGAAATTTTTTGCAACAATCGCGCCTCGATATGCCTTGCCCTAAAATTTGATAGGTCGATTTTCGATCAAACGCGGAGTTATGAAGATGTCTGAATGGTAGTAATCATTCAGAGTGGGTTCGCTACTTATTATTCGACGATCCATCAATCGTTTGTGCAATTTTTCGATAGTCGAGAGCGAAAGACGGTCGTGCGGCTTGTCGGTATAGAAGAATACGAATGCGACCTCGCACGATCTGTTGTTCTCGGTGGAAACTGCAAAGACAATCTTGACCGTAGGATCGTGTTCGATGAAGAACTCTTTTTCGCTTTTGGTTAGCGAATGCCGAATTATGCGCGCGAACTTGCGCTGTGTGCGGTCGTTCATATCGCATTGAGTTTCGAGGGGGTGTCGCACTCTGTATAACGAATCTAAAATGGGAATACTCGTATGATAGACAACCGTATTTCCATCTTGTTGTGTAGCATATCTATACACCCAAGGCTCGGTGGCGTGCGATAATAAAGGGTATAATGAAAAACTTATCGCAACAAACAATATTATAAATAACTTTTTCATAGGATTCTCATATCACAAACTCAATCTGCTTAAAGAGATAGCCCTGCTCCGAGCCGTCGGAGTGCTCGACAATGAGCGTGCCATCAGCCTCGACGCGGCGGATTGTGCCCTCGAACGGAGTGCCGTCGGGCAGACGATAGGTGTGCACCTCATCACGACGATAGATCAGCGCGTGGTAGTCGCTCTGCAACTGCTCGCTCGCTCCCTCGGCAAGTTGGTCGTAACGCGCCATAATCTTGCGGGCAAGCGTCTGCAAAACCTCCTCTCGATCGAATTTACGACCCGCAAGCAGGCTCATCGAGGTAGGGTTGGGGAGTGCAGGATCGAACTCTGCCTGGTTGATATTCAGCCCAATGCCGACAATCGTGCGGGCAAGGTGCGCGCCACGCAGATCGTGCTCGATCAGCACGCCGCATATTTTACGGTCGCCGACATAGATGTCGTTTGTCCATTTGATTCGCGCCCCGATTCCGAACTCGGCAAGAGTATCGACCAGACCTAACGCCACAGCCTCCGAAAGCAGGAATTGGCGCGAGGCGTGCAGGAATGTCGGTTCGAGCACGAGGCTCAACATAAGATTCTCGCCTACGCGACTACTCCAACGGTTGCCGCGCTGACCGCGACCGGCAGTTTGGAACTCGGCAGTGATGATGTCGCCGTGGGTGTAACGTGGGTTGCGTGCCTCGTCATTGGTCGAGGTGATCTGTTCGAAACGGGTGATTGACATAGCGTAAAAATGGTTTATCACCACAAATTTAGTAAATTTTCGCACGAAATGATACGTCTTTGCGCGCGGTTTTGTATTTTTGTAGATTGAAAAGTAATGCAAACCCGTAAAACTCTGTATAAATGAAACGTTTAGTAGTGTGCCTCGCGGCACTTTTAACCATCGCAGTTATGATGAGCAGTTGCTGTGGTCGCAAGACCATCGAATTGAAACCCTATCCCGCAACCGAGCGTGGTGAGGTCGTTGATAACTATTTCGGCACCGAGGTAGCCGATCCTTACCGCTGGTTGGAGGATGACAATGCCCCCGAAACAGCCGAGTGGGTGAAGGCGCAGAACGAGGTTACGTTCGACTACCTCGCGCAGATTCCCTACCGTGATCAGATTCGCGAGCGACTGACCCAGCTCTGGAACTACCCGAAGGAGGGTACTCCATCGCGCCACGGAGATTGGTACTACTATTTCTATAACGACGGCTTGAAAAATCAGTCGGTGCTCTATCGTAAGGCCTCGCTCGATGTTGAGGGTGAGGTGTTCCTCGATCCCAATACGCTCTCGGACGAGGGTACGGTAGCTCTGTCGGAGCTTGCTTTCTCGGAGGATGGTAAATATATGGCCTATTCGGTTGCTTCGGCAGGCTCGGATTGGGTTGAGATCCACGTGATCGATACCGAATCGGGCGAGCAACTCTCGGACAAGATCGAGTGGGTGAAGTTCTCGGGTGCAAGTTGGGCGGCCGATGGTAAGAGCTTCTATTACAGCGCTTACGACAAACCCGAAAAGGGTGTCTATTCGTCGCAGAACCAGTTCCAGAAGGTATATTACCACAAGTTAGGTGATGCGCAGAGCGAGGATGAATTGATCTATTGGGATCCGAAGCATCCGTTGCGCTACTTCTCGGGCGATGAGAGTGGTGATGGCAAGTGGCAGTTCGTTTATGCCTCGGAGGGTACTTCGGGTAGCGAGGTGCTCTATCGCAAGAAGGGCGAGCGCAAGTTCCGCACTCTGCTCGAAGGTTTTGCTTATGACTATGCAATCGTAACCGTTGAAGACGATTACGCATACGTGCTGACCAATGATGCGGCTCCCAACTTCCGTCTGGCGAAGATCAATCTGGTGCGCCCCGCAGGTCTGGAGGATGTGATTGCCGAGAATCCCGAAGTGTTGCTCGAAACGGTTAGCGCAGTTGGTGGCGTGCTGATGGCGACCTATATGGAGGATGCGATGAATAAGGTGCGTCAGTACGAGATGTCGGGCGAGTTGATCCGCGAGGTTGAACTGCCCGCAATCGGTACGGTGTCGGGCTTTGGCGGCGAGAAGGAGGATACCACGGTATTCTACTCGGTCAATGGCTTTACGGCTCCCGCAACGAGCTACATCTACGATCTGCGTTCGGGCGAGACTACGCTCTATAAGCAGCCCGAGGTTAGCTATGATCCCGAGATGTTCACCTCGGAGCAGGTGTTCTTCACCTCGAAAGATGGTACGCAGGTGCCGATGTTCATCGTTCATCGCAAGGATATGAAACGCGACGGCAAGAATCCCGTATATCTCTACGGTTATGGTGGTTTCAATATCAGCTACACCCCCTCGTTCTCGCCCAACAACATTATGTTTATGGAGCAGGGCGGTATCTACGTAATGGTAACTCTGCGCGGTGGCGGTGAGTATGGCGAGAAGTGGCACAAGGCAGGTATGCTCGAAAACAAGCAGAACGTATTCGATGACTTCATCGCGGCTGCCGAGTATCTGATCGCAGAGGGTTACACCTCGTCGGATAAACTGGCTATCGCTGGTGGCTCGAATGGCGGTCTGCTCGTTGGTGCTTGCGAGGTGCAGCGTCCCGACCTGTATGCAGTCTGTCTGCCCGCAGTGGGTGTGCTCGATATGCTTCGTTATCACAAATTTACGATCGGTTGGGGCTGGGCTGTCGAGTATGGCTCGAGCGACTATGAGGATCAGTTCGAGTATATCTATAAGTACTCGCCTCTGCACAATATCAAGGACGGTGTTGAGTATCCTGCAACCCTCGTTACGACGGGCGACCACGACGACCGTGTTGTTCCTGCGCACTCGTTTAAGTATGCGGCACAGATGCAACACTCGCAGGCTGGTGAGGCTCCCGTGCTGATCCGTATCGAGACCAATGCGGGCCACGGTGCAGGTAAACCGACCTCGAAGCGTATCGATGAGGCTACTGATGTATATTCGTTTGTATTCTGGAATACCAACCATAAGTATAAGGAGGTAAAGTAATTGCGCGAGGTGCAAGAAGGTTGCCACTTTGGAACTCCTCTTTGGCGACCGCTCCAACCTCTGAAGATGCACTCAAAAAAATTGTTTAACCCAATAAAAGCTAAACACAGCGAATGAAAGTCTATAAATTCGGCGGAGCTTCGGTCTCGACGGCTGACGGTGTCCGTAATCTGCGTGCCATTGTGAAGGACGAGCGCGAGTTGTTCGTCATTGTGTCTGCAATGGGTAAGACCACCAACGCTCTCGAACGTGTTTTCGAGGGTATGCAAACGGGTGATCGACCCCTGTCGATGGAACACATCACGGCGCTCAGGAGTTACCACCGCCAGATGATTGAGGAGTTGCTGCGTACGACCGACCGTTTGGATTCGGTCGATGCGCTCTTTGCCGAGTTGGAGCAGATTGCAACCCAAACCGAGTTCCATGCCGAGGATGCCGAGATGTGGTACGACCGCGTGGTGAGCTACGGAGAGTTGCTTTCGACGACGATCATTGCCGAGTTTCTCAATTCGTCGGGCGTGCCCTGTCGTTGGATAGATATGCGCCGTTGTATCGTAACCAATGAGCGACACAAAGATGCAAGCATCGACCTCGAAGCCTCGACTGCCCCGTTGCGAGAGGCTGTATCGGGTGAGGGCGCTAAACTATTTGTTGGTCAGGGATTTATCGGCTCGACTCCATCGGGTAAGACCTCGACTCTGGGCCGCGAAGGCTCGGACTATTCGGCTGCGGGTGTGGCGAATATCTTGGATGCCGAGAGTATGTCGGTGTGGAAGGATGTTGATGGCGTACTGAATGCCGATCCGCGAATCTTCCCCGATGCGCGACATATTGAGGAGATGAGCTACTTGAATGCTATCGAACTCTCGTATAGCGGAGCGTCGATTATTCATCCCAAGACGGTTA
>JAFPAT010000095.1 GCA_017425655.1 Rikenellaceae bacterium
ATTTTTTTCAGCCCCTTTTTGCCGTTTTTTTGGACCCCATTTTTCAAAGTGGTGACCAAAAGTGACCAACTTTAGGGTGGTAAAATAGAAAAACCCTCGTAGAAGTTGTTCTACAAGGGTTTTCGTGTACCCAGAGCCGGGATCGAACCGGCACGGATCTCTCCATTGGTGTTTGAGACCAACGCGTCTACCTATTCCGCCATCTGGGCGTACTCCTAATTGAGCGTGCAAATATAGGCATAATTTCTAAATCCACAAAATTCCAAGCAAAAAACTTCACTTTTCGGCGAAATTAATTCGATTTTCTGCAAAAATAACCCTTCGAATGCTCCGTTTTGGCGATTTTTTGGCGTGTGAGTTTGCTATTTTCGCTGGCGTTCGATGGTGATGTGCGACGAATAGACCAAGCGGGTATGAGGATTTGACGAGGTGATAATCTGTCGTAGCTCCTTTGTTCCATAATTAAAGAAGAGAAACCGATGCGGAACGCGATAGACAATCTGGTGCAGTGTATCGACCGAGGTGAAACGCCCTTCGAGGCGATTGCCTGCGAGAGTGGCGTGGAGCGTGCTCCAATCATCGGCAAAGAGTGGTAGGCGAAGGGTGTCGGCGACGGGGCGAAAGAGAATCGAGTCGGGAAGTGTCGCCGAAAAGTCTATCTCGGTCTGTGTGGCCGCTTCGGCTGCTGAATTGATGCGGCGCAGACGTATGCCGAGAGCCTTTATCTCGGCTGATAGTTCGGCGTTAAGACTCTCTAATTCGCTCTGCCGTAGGCGCAAAGATTGCACTTCGGCGGCACTCTCTCCGTGTCGGGTGCGATAGAGCGCAATGTCGGAGGTGAGGGTGGAGATGTTTTGGTCGAGTCGTCGGTTTTCGTTCAGCAGGCGGGCGTGGTCATTCCCCATTGCAATAAGCAGTAGTGTAGCGACGACGGCATAGATAAGCAGTGTCTTTTTCATTGTTTTGCGATCGGTTGGTACGTTCGCAAAGATATGTTGAGGGGAGTGGATTTGGTTTCTCGAACATTGAGAATCAGCGTATCGCCTTGATGATCTGATCGACCATAAGCGACATATAGCGCACCTGTCCGATGCGTTCGATCGAGGTCAGACCGCGATAATCGGCAAAGAAGAGTTCATCGCACTCTGTAATCATCTCCATCGAGAGAATATCCTCTTGCAATGGTATCTCGGCACGCATAACGGCATCGATCGTCAATTGTCGCTCGACGCTCTTCGGTGCGCCATAGAGCAATGATGTGGTGATGACGCTGCGACCTTTTACAGCGAAGAGCGGGGCTGTGCCTGCTGCGAGTAGAATGCCCTCATCATCAGTGCGTAAAACCACGTGTGAGCCTTCGATTTGATCTCGATATCGGGCACGCATCAATGCCGCTTCGTTGGCTTCAAAAGCGGCCGAGGTGGGCAGATCGCCAAATGTCAGGGTATAGTGTTCGATCGATGCCGACGGTTGAATCGGACGGACCGAATAGTTGCTATCGAGCAGAATCTCCTTGCCAATCAGAACCAAATCAGCGGCGATGCGCCCTGCGCGTTCGGTCGGAAGAAGCAGTGCTGTAACGCAACACGAGCCCTTTGCAGGGTATCGATTTCGTGTAAGCAGTTCACTGCACCATGCGGCAACCATCGCCGGCGAAAGGGTGGGGCGATAGCCGAACATTCGCTCGAAAGTTGTAGCAAGCAGATCGAGGTGTGCGGCGATGTGTAGCGGTCGCAGATCGCGCACTCGCATATCCTGACGTGCATATCCGGCTCGCAGACGATCGATGGTGTCGATGTCGGCCGAGGGCGTAGCGAGTACGCCATTTATCGATATGTAGTCGCGGGGACTCATCCCAGAATTCGTAATATCATTTCACGTAGCAGCTCGCCGTCGGATAGACCTCCCGAGCCGATACCCTTGCTCTTTGCGTCATAGATGCGGATAATGCCAAGCACATTGAAGACTCGATTGTTGGGCCAGAGTGCAGCGGCCTGACGTGTCTCGCCGAGGAAGAACGATGAGCCGAGACCGAGCATACGTGTCAGTTCCATATCCGAGGGCATAGGGACACCTTTGGCGCGTCGCTGCCACTCCAAGTAGTTGAGAATGAATATCTGACGGAATTGGCGGAACATTGCCGAAATGGTAACGACCAACGGGCTCTCCTTCGGATTGCGGGCGAAGTGATCGGCGATCATCATTGCGCGCGATAGATCGCGCATAACGACCGCTTTGGTCAGCTCGAAGGTGTTGAAATCCTTGCTGATGCCGATATTCTCTTCGATATGTGAGGCTGTTATTAACTTTGTGCCTTCGGGCAGCGAGAGGATCAATTTTGAAAATTCGTTCGAGATCTTCGATATATTCGTGCCCAAGTGGTCGGTCATCATTGTCAATGCCTTCTGCTCAATGTCGCATCCTTTGGCGCGAATGAAATCGGTCAGCCAACTCTTAATTTCGTTGTCGTAGGGGCGTACCGTTTCGAGTACCTCGCCTACGGCCGCAATCTGCTTGTAAAGCGTAGAGCGCTTATCGAGTGTCTTGCCCTTGAGGCAGAGTACCAGAATGGTCGTGGGCGATGGGGCAGAGGTGTAGTACGATAGCGACTCGATCTTGTCGAGCTGCTGTGCTTCACGAACGATAACTACCTGATAACTACCCATCATAGGCATCTGTCGGCAGAGATTGACGATGGCTCCTGCTTCGCTATCCTTGCCATAGACGACAATCTGATTAAAAGCGCGCTCGGCCTCATTGAGAATAGTCGTTGCGAGCAATTCGCTCAACTCGTCGATGAAGTAGCTCTCTTCACCCATAAGAAGATAGATCGGGGCAAATTTTCGACCGAGAATCTGACTGCGCAGACGATCGAAAGTTGCTATCGTATCGCGGAATTTGAGTTTGCTGCTCTTTGCCATCGGGGTAGTGTTTTAGATTGTTTCGCGGATAATACGCAATACGGTTTCGGTCTGATCTGTAAGACGATAGCGGTCATCGATGCGGCGACCGACAACCCACACGATATCCTCGCCCGAGAGCAGAACGAATTGTCGCTCCTTCTCCGGGCCCGACACTTTGCGATCGATCAGATAGTCGCTGATCTTCTTGCGGCCGGTCATTCCGTAGGGGACAAACCAATCGCCCTCACGCCAGCGACGCAGCGTAAGCGGAAATTGCAGTTTATCGACATCGATCTGTGCAATATGTTCGGGAGTGCGGAAATTCTCGATTGTATCGATTGCCTCGCGCTCGAATATCAGGCGAGAGTTGCCACAGAAACTCTTGCGTGTGCCCTCCTCGACCAAAACCTCGCAGGGATCATCAGAGGTGATGCGTGCCACTACGATATTACCTCGATCAATCGTGGCTACCCACTCGCGCGAGTAGAAACGCTTGCCGGTCGGATTCTCACTGTCGAGTGCGCGGCAGAGCGCGTCGGTAACGTCGCCCTTGAAATCGAATGCCGAATTGAGCAATTCGTAGATCACAAAACCGCGTGGCATAGCCTTGTCGATGCGGTCGATATGCAACGTGTGGATGCCGTCATGCTCGGTGCAAACCTCTGCGCGAACACGTTCAATTGCTTGATTGATAAATAGTTGCGTGTCGGTCAATCGGCGGATATTGCTATTCATTACCTCGGTGAATTTCTTGTTGATCTCGCGGATGCGGGGAATTAGTCCGAGGCGAATTTTATTGCGTAGATATTTGGTTGAGCGGTTCGACGAATCCTCGCGGAAGGGGATGTGATTGGCAACGGCATACTCCGATATCTCGCGACGCGATGCAAATAACAGCGGGCGGAATACGCGCCCGTTTGTGCTGCTGATACCGGTCAGACCGCGCAACCCCGTACCGCGTAACAGATTGATAAAGAAGGTCTCGGTCGAGTCGTCAGCGTGGTGCGCAATGGCAATTTTCGTGTAGCCGTGCTCGACGCAAAGTTGTTCGAACCACTCATATCGCAGACGGCGTGCGGCCATCTCCATCGACTCGCCCGTACGTTCCATTTCGCCTGTGGTGTCGAAACGTCGGTTGTAGAACTCCAAGCCATAGGCAGCGGCCTGCTTCTCGACTAAAATCTCATCTTCGTCGCTCTCCTCACCGCGTAATCCGAAGTTGCAGTGAGCCACACCGATTTTGTATCCGCTCTGATAGAAGAGCGACATCAGTACCATCGAATCGACACCGCCACTGACGGCCAGCAGTACGCGATCGTCTGCTTCGAGCATCTGGTTGGCGGCAATGTGTCGCTTGAAATTCTCAAAAAGAAGATTCTTTTGTGGCATAACTTGTTACGCTAAAATCAACCCTAAAAAATCTCTATAAAACATTTACTTCGGGCGAAAGTTCGACACCGAAGCGACTCTTAACGTCTTCAACAATTCGATAAGCCAACTCAATCACTTCGGCACCGGTTGCACCGCCAAGATTGATCAAAACCAATGCTTGACGAGCGTGAACACCTACGCGACCTTCGCTCTTGCCCTTCCAACCTGCGCGATCGATCAGCCAGCCTGCTGCCAACTTTGCCTTGCCCTCCTCGGCTGCGGGGTAGAGTGGCATATCGGGGTATTCGGCGAGCAACTTGTCGGCCAACTCGCGCTCGACAACGGGATTTTTGAAAAAACTGCCCGCGTTACCCGTAACGGTCGGATCGGGGAGCTTATGGCTGCGGATGGCTACAATAGCCTCGCGAATATTGGTAAGTGTCGGGCCTCCCAACTCATCGACACGTTGCTGCACGTCGCCATAGCGCAGTCGCGGATTGGGTGTGCGGCTCAATCGAATTGTGATCGAGGTGATGATGACACGACCTTTAAGCGTGCGTTTGAAGATGCTGTCGCGGTAGCCGAATTCGCAATAGGGATTTGCGAGAATCAGCGTATTCATCGTTGCGGGGCAGAACATCTCGACCTTCTCGATGACATCCTTAACCTCGGTGCCGTAAGCACCGATATTTTGCACAGGTGCAGCGCCCGATTTGCCGGGAATGAGCGAAAGGTTTTCGATGCCCCACAATCCCTGCTCGACGCTCCACGCAACGGCATCGTCCCACTCGACACCTGCGCCAATGCGCACGTGAACTGTATCGCCCTCGGTAGCGACGATTTCGATGCCGCAGTTTTGCGGGCAAATCAGTGTGCCGTCGAAGTCGTGAGTGAATAGTGTATTGTTACCGCCGGCCAGAACAACCCAACGATCGTTGGCGATATTCTCGTCGGCAAAAATCTGCATAAGATCTTCGGCCGCGTCGAACTCGACGAGGCGCTTGGCGCGAGCTGCAACACCGAAGCTATTGCGTGCTGCCAGCTCAATATTTTCGTATATACGTACCATATCAAAGTACAAAGGTATGAAAAAACGAAGAAATCTCCTATCGAAAGTTGCTTGTTTGGGAAATAAATCCTATATTTACAATGCCGAAAAGTGCAAACCGATGAAATAAAGTTGCCGATGTCGCTTTCGCCGTTCGAGGATGGAGGGGCGGGGTGTGGTGTGTAATCGGCTGATTGAGTTCGAAATACCTAAAAAATAACTGATAAAAGCTACTAATTTTATGTTTACAGAAAAAGATTTGCAGCAGATTGCTGCTCACGGCCTTACTCCCGAAGCCGTTGAACATCAAATCGAGAATTTCCGTCGCGGATTCCCCTTCCTCAATGTTAAGGCTGCCGCATCGCCCGACAATGGCGGTGTGAAGAAACTCACCGAGGAGGAGGCGCAGGCTTATGCCGCAGCTTTCGATGCTGCACGTGCCGATAAGCGTGTAGTTAAGTTTGTCCCCGCATCGGGTGCTGCAACGCGTATGTTCAAGTCGCTCTTCGAGTTTGTGAATGAGGGCAAGCGCGGTGCCGATATCGACAAGCTGATCGAGAATGTCGATAAGTTCGCTTTCGGAAAGAAGTTGCGCGAGTTGCTGCCCGCCGATGCCACTGACGAGCAGACCGTTGCGGCTATCATCAAGGAGGGCTTGGCTTACGGCTCAAAACCGAAGGGTCTGATCCTCTTCCATGGCTACGGCGAGGAGGCTCGTACGGCTATCGAGGAGCATCTGGTAGAGGGTGCGCAGTATGCCGCTTGCGACGGTAAGGTGGCTATTCACTTCACCGTTTCGCCCGAGCATATGGAGGGCTTCCGCACGTTGCTCGATGGCGTTGTGGCTAAATATGAGGAGCGCTATGGCGTGAAGTACGACATCTCGTTCTCGGTGCAGAAATCTTCGACCGACACCGTTGCTGTTAATCCCGATAATACTCCGTTCCGTAACGACGACGGTACGCTGTTGTTCCGCCCCGCAGGCCACGGAGCGCTGATTGCAAACCTCGACGAAATTGCAGCAGATGTGATCTTTATCAAGAATATCGACAACGTAACGACCGATGCTCGTCGTGATGCTACGGTGCTCTATAAGAAGGCTTTGGCAGGTCTGCTTGTGGAGATCCAGGCTCGCGCTTTTGCCGCGTTGAAGGAGTTGCGCGAGGGCGCTTCGGCAATGCGTACCGCCGAGATTGCACAGATGATCGAGGAGGAGTTCTGCACCAAACTGCCCGATGAATGGACTCCCGAACTGCTCATCGAGTTGCTCGATCGCCCGATCCGCGTCTGCGGTATGGTTCGCAACGATGGCGAGCCGGGTGGTGGTCCGTTCTGGGTTGAGGGCAAGCGTGGCGAGTGCGCTCTGCAAATCGCCGAGTCGAGCCAGATTTCGCCCGAGGATGCTCCGATGATGAGCGGTGCAACCCACTTTAATCCCGTTGATTTGGTGTGCGCTCCCGCACGCTACGACGGCACGAAGTTCGACCTTACGAAGTACACCGACCCCGCTACGGGCTTCATTTCGAGCAAGTCGAAGGATGGTCGCGAGCTGCGCGCGCAGGAGCTGCCCGGTTTGTGGAATGGCGCAATGGCCGATTGGACCACGATCTTCGTCGATGTGCCTTTGGCTACGTTCTCGCCCGTGAAGGTTGTGAACGACCTGCTCCGCCCCGAGCATCAGTAGTTTGTAACTCACAATTCTCAAAAAAAACCGTGCCCACAGGGTGCGGTTTTTTTTGTTTGAAAATGGCCGAAAATCGGACTTCGAAAATCGATATACGCCAATTTCTCTATTAATATAGTAAAAACCGCAATAAAACCACCCGAAAAAATTGGCTCATTCGCAATAAGTTTTGTAACTTTGCACGATTATTTTTTCTTAATTGAAGTAGAAATCAAAATATCTAAAAAATAATATCTAAAAATCGATTTACGAATATGGAAAACAAGCTTCAAGAATTGACCCGAAAGCTCTATGATGAGGGCTTGGAGAAGGGTCGTGCTGATGCCGACAAGTTGGTAGCCGATGCGAAAGCTGAAGCAGCGCGTTTGGTAGCCGAGGCAAAGGCCGAGGCCGAGGCAATTATTAATGCTGCCGAGACAAAGGCCGAGGATCTGCGCAAGAACTCGATGGCCGAGATCTCGTTGGCAGGTAAGCAGGCAGTGGCAAAGCTCAAAGAGCAGGTTGCAGAGATGATCATTGCAAAATCGACCGTTGAGGGCGTGAAGGCTGCAAATCTCGATGCAGAGTTCGTTAAGAAGATGCTCGTAGAGGTGGCTCACAATTGGAATGGCGCATCGAGCGAGAACGTATCGCTGGAGGCTCTGCTGCCCGAGGCAAAGAAGGCCGAGCTGGATGCCGCTATCGAGAAGAGTGCGAAAGAGCTGCTCGCAGCAGGTGTTGAGGTTGGCTACTCGAAGAGTGTGAAGAGCGGCTTTAAGGTGGGTGCCAAGAATGGTGGTTACTACATCAGCTTCTCGGATGAGGATTTCAACGCACTGTTGGGCGAGTATCTGCGTGATAAGGTTGCAACTTTGATCTTCGGTAAATAAACCGTCGGTATGTTTGAAAAGAATTACTATTGTCTGGTAGCCAGCCTGCGCGAGTACACGCTCGAAGCCGATAAGAAGGGTTTCGACGCGCGCGAGGTGATCGACGAGATCCGTCAGGAGCTCTCGAAGAGCGATCGCCGCGCACTCGAACTGTTCTATGGCTACTACGACATTGAGAATATCATCGGCTTGAAGGCGGGTCGCTCGCGCTTCAATGTGCTGGGTAACTTCTCGCGAGA
>JAFPAT010000014.1 GCA_017425655.1 Rikenellaceae bacterium
GATAAGTGGCATCTTCTGTTCGAAGAATAGTCGGTCGGCATACTCGACAATAAGGATTGAGTTCTTTGCGGCCAATCCGATTAACAACACAATCGAAATCTGCATAAAGATATCGTTGATAAATTTAGCTTCAAAAAGATGTGCCAGCCAGATTGACAATAATGCACCCATAACAGCGAGTGGCACACCGAGCATAATGGCAATAGGCAGTGTCCAATTATTATAGAGAGCAGCCAATGCCAAGAATACAAACAGTACCGCCAGTAGATATACTGCCACTCCTCCCTTTGTCGCAGCTGCCTCTTGAAAGGCAATGCCACTCCACGCCATCCCAACATCTTCAGGGAGTGATCGAGCAGCCTCATCGCTGATACTTTTCATCGCTTGTGAAGAGGAGATGCCTGATTTGGGGCTAACCGTCAGCGCAATCGAACGCAAAAGGTTAAATTGAGAAACAAATTCTACACCGACCGTATCAACGATACGAACGAATGACGATACAGGTACACTCTCTCCTTGCCCGTTGAGTACGAAATAGCTATCTAACGATGCCGCATCGCTACGATATTCGGGCGCGGCTTGTATATAGCTGCGATATAGACGACCAAAGCGATTGAAATTATTGATATAAGAGCCTCCTAGGAATGCAGATATCTGATCGTATAGTGTCGCTAAATCAACACCCTCGCTCAATGCGTAGTTGCGATCTACATCCAATCGGCGTTGTGGTACGCGATTATTGAATTGCGACGTTACAGACGCTACCTCCGGCAACTGTTCAAGCGCAGCACTGAATGCTGTAGCTTGTTCGGCAAGATATCCCAGCCCTCGGCTTTCTAGATCTTGTAACTGCAATTCCACACCGGAGGTTACACCCAAGCCCGGAATTGGCGGTGGGGTAAAGGCGTAGGCCTCACCTGCGTTAATTGCTTCGTATAGTCGCTCATTCAGCGCTGCGGCAAGCGCCGATGCACTCTCTTTGCGCTTGTCGTAATCTTTCAAAGCTACAAATATAACTCCGTTAGATGTAGATGCAATGCCCGAAATCATATCAAATCCGGCAGCCGCTGCGGTATATTTCACTGCGCTTTGCTCTGCGACGATCTGGTTCGTAGCGGCAATAACCTGCTCGGTACGTTTTAGCGATGCTGCTTCAGGCAGATTGACCATTACCATAATGTAACCCTGATCCTCTTCGGGTAGAAATCCCGATGGAATAACTCTCCAAAACGCTACTATCGCACATAAAATAACTGCCACGAAAACAACTGTGCGTGTAACGTGAGAAACGATACGGCGTGTTGTATTCGTATATCGCTCCATTAATCGATCAAACCAGCGATTAAATGCTCCGAAGAATCCGGTTGTACGCTCCTTTTTCGGGCGAAGAATCATTGCCGAGAGAGCAGGTGAGAGTGTCAGCGCATTAAATGCCGAAATTGCCACCGAGATAGCAATAGTAATCGAAAACTGCTGAAACATTCGGCCCGTAATGCCACCCGTCAATGAAACAGGAATAAATACAGCCAACAGAACTATAGTCGTGGCAATAATAGGTGAAGCTACGTTATGCATAGCCTCCAATGTTGCTTTGCGGGGCGACATTCCGCGAGCTATATTTACCTGCACTGCCTCGACGACCACAATGCCGTCATCAACGACCAATCCGATTGCAAGGATAACGCCCAATAGCGAAATGATATTAATCGAGAAACCGAGCAGCGGAAAGAATATAAATGTTCCGATCAACGATACAGGTACGGCGATTAGCGGGATCAGCGTTGCTCGCCAATCTTGAATGAACAGATATATAATTGCAACAACAAGAAACAATGCCAACAGCAGTGTATAGAATATCTCTTTTACACCTGCTTTGATATTTGAGGTTGTATCGACAACCGTATCAATGGCTACTCCGTCGGGGAAACGCTCCGAAATCTTTTCAACGGCCGCTTTGACTCGATTGCCAACCTCCATTGCATTGCTGCCCGGAGTTTGATAGACGACAATCAGAGCTGATGGCTGACCGTCAAAACTCGACGATGTTCCATAGGTTTCGCTACCCAATGACACTTCGGCAATATCTTTCAGTCGCAGTTGCGAACCATCTTCAAGCGTTCGCAAAACAATCTCCGAATACTCTTCGGCTGTTGATATTTGTGGTGGCAGGGTAACGGTATAGGTAAATTCGGTCGCTTCGGTTGAAGGCTCGCCTCCCAGCGAACCAGTGGGATAGATCTGTGCCTGCTCTTCGATCGCGGATGTGATCTCTGATAATGATAGGTTGTAATACTCCATCATATCGGGTTTGATCCATATTCGCATCGAATACTCTCCTGCGCCCATAATGTCGACCTTGCCTACGCCGTTGATCTTTAATAGCTCGTTTTGAAGGTTTATATAGGCGTAATTCGAAAGAAAACGATCATCATAACGACCATCGGAATGGAGCGCATAGACCAACAGAAAGCCCGTTTGAGTCTTTTGTGTCGTTACGCCCTGACGCGTTACAGCGGCAGGCAGCAATGCAGTGGCTGACGAAACATTGTTTTGCGTAAAGATTGCATCCATATCTGGATCCGACCCGATTGCAAACGTTACTTGCAGATTCATTGCGCCGCTATTGGCGCTTGTACTCTGCATATAGAGCATATCACTTACACCCATTATATTCTCGGCAATGGGCGTAGCTACGGCATTATCGACCGTTGTAGCATCGGCCCCGTCATATACGGCAGAAACCTCGACTACGGGTGGCGTAATGTCGGGATACTCCTCAATCGAAAGATTGAAGATCGAAATTAGTCCCAACAAAACGATAACGATCGAGAGTACGATTGCAAATATCGGTCGCGAAACGAAAAACTTCTCCATAATCTTTACTCGTCTATTTGTTATTTATGGGTATAATTTTCTCGCCATTGCGAGCGCGTTGCAGCCCCTCGACAAGAACTCGTTCGCCTCGGTTCAAACCTTTGCGAATAATCCACATTGAGTCAATTGTAGCTCCGAGAACAACATCGCGAAAAGCAAGTGTACTATCGGCCTGAACAACCCAAACGCTCGTTCGGTCGAGATCCTGAACTACGCTGCGCTGTGGTATAACAGCACAAGGATGCGCTGCTCCTACATCAGCACTTATACGTGCATATTGTCCCGATTTAAGTATCTGTGAGGGATTCGGGAAATTGACAGAAATAACAATTGTTCCCGTTTGCGAGCTAACCGAAGGTTGTGTATAACCATAGCTGCCTCGCAGAGGATATAGCGTACCGTCGGACATATAGAGTCGAATATTTGACAATAAAGTGCTATTGTCATAAGCCGGCAAAGTATCTGTTTCGCGTCGCTCCAAATATTCTGAAACGGGAATAGAGATATTGACCGAAACGGTGTCGATATTCTCAATCGTAGCCAATACCGTAAATTCGGTTCCGACACCCACATAATCGCCCTCGGTTGCGTTCGTCTGCCCGATGATGCCATCTATCGGAGAGTATAAGCGCGTGTAGCCCGACTCCAAACGGGCATTTTTTAGTTGCTGTTCGGCTGATTTTACAGCTGATTGTGCTGATTGATATTGAGCAGTATATTCGTCCAGCTGGCTACGGCTTATCGCTTCGATTTTTGCCAAAGGCACAGCTCGCTCATAATTGTTGCGAGCCTCGATAGCTTGCGCACGTGCGGAATTAAGCTCCGCTTCGGCGGCCAATAGTTGAGTGTTGATCTGCGATGGGTCAATTGTGTAAAGTAACTGACCGCGCTTTACAGGCATGCCTTTTTTGTAATGTTTCGACATTAAGTATCCACTGATGCGAGGCTGTATTACCGCACTATAATTGCTCGATAGTTGTCCCGTAAATGAGATCGGGCTTGCGATGGTATCGAAACGTACCTCTGCAACCTGCAATTTTCGCATAGGGATTGTCGTTGATCTCTTTTTGTTATGACAGCCGACCATTGCGGACATGCATAAGACTAATAGTGAAAAGAATAGCTTTCTCATATCAAACGATTTTCTTTTCATCGGTCAAAAAATATACCGAGCATTGACATCGCATCACTTTAAGTGGGGAAAATGATCAAAAAAACGGTCGTATCTACATTTTTTTTATTGAAAAAGTTGTGAAATTGAATACTTTAATTAATTTTGCAAATGGAAAACCCTTTTAATTAAATAATGTTATGAAAGAATTAGTTGCTAAAATTAACGAGCAGATCGCCGCTTTTCAGGAGAATGCAACTCTGCAGGTAGAGAAGAACAATAAGGCTGCCGGTACTCGTGCCCGTAAGGCTGCTCTCGAATTGACAAAGTTGATGAAGGAGTTCCGCAAGGTATCTGTTGAAGAGGCAAAGAAGTAATTTACTTATCCTCAAAGAATGATAAAACGGCTCGGTAATACCGAGCCGTTTTATGTAGCTATTGTAAGTAATATATCTTGCGGAAATAGTATTATAGTTCGTTAATATCTCTCATCGCAAACTCTTTGACATCGTCGCGATTCAATCCCATATCTATATATCGCTTCGGCTCGCAATGATCGCTCAAATAGTGGCGTTCAACATTATAGTTAAATGCGCCACTTACAAGCGAAACTGCCGACGAGATATATTCCGAATCAATCTCGGTCAATTGCGCTACGGTGTGGAATACCGAATGAGTTGTTGCAGGCGCGAATGTGTTATTTTCGGCCGCCAAAGCCTTTTCGGGATTTGCCTCACGCCAAGCAGTGGAATACCAACCAAGACAAGCTACATGTGCCTGATAGTAGGTAATCGTAGGCGACGAGTGCAAGAAACGACCGCGACGGTCGTCGTAAAGATCCTCACCGTGGTCAGAGCAATAGAACATAGCCGAGCAACACTTCTCATCGTTCAGCGTCTTAATAACTTGCGAGATAAACCAATCGGTATAGAGAATCGAATTATCGTAGGCATTAACCATTCGTTCACGATTTTTTCGCGAAATCGAAACATCGTCATCAGGCGTATAGCGCGAGAACTCTGCCGGATAACGCTCTGCATAGTTGAAGTGAGAGCCGTAGCTATGCATAAATACAAACAAATCCGAACTGTCATTCTGGATCGCTTCGCAAAGAGGATCGAGCATTGCACCGTCGTGCTGGCCATTAAGATAAATTACCGAATCGGCACCGTCGCACATCATCTGAATCATGCCTCGGTTCGGAGCCTGACACGATACGACAAGAGTGCGGAACCCTGCATCCTTGTATAGTTGCACAATGCTTTTACGTTGATAAATTTCTGAATGATTGTTGGCCGACACCGACGAAAGAATCAAAGGTACGCTCTTGTGCGTGGCGTTGCTCTGCGTTAGAACATTCTTATACACAACAAGATTTTCTTGCGATGCAAGCAGTGGAGTAGTTTCGCGCTCATAGCCATATAACTGCCAATTTGCAGCACGTGCCGCTTCGCCGATAATCATTACATAGATCTCTCGCTGATTAGTTGTTTTGTTGCGTGTAGCTTTATAATCAAATTCGGCCGATGATGAAGGGTAGCGACGTACGTGGACAAGTTCATCAAAGGAACGGTATAAATTCTCGGCTACATTGAACGGGAAAACATCAAACTGCAACGTGGCACAACCGGCTAAAACCATTATGGCTCCCGTAATAGCAGCATAGCGACGAGTCGTCGGTGCGATTATAAATTTCTGTCGCAGTGAGTGTGCCGCCAACAACAGTAGCGGGAGATATAGCACCGCCACAAACATTACCATCGGCCAAATATTGCCAAGTAATTCGCCGGCCTCGTTCGTGTTTGTCGTAAACAGATTGGTAAACATATCGACTGCGACGATCGAATTACCAAACATATAGAGCAGTACGAGTTGCAGCGCAGCGAATATCATCCAGATTAATCCGCCCCAGATCATTAGTCCGCTACGTCGGCTTGCGACAGCCCATAGCGTATAAAAACCCGTAGGTATTAATACAGCTGCTACTGCACGAATAAAAGAGTAATTGTCGGTAAAGATCAGCACCAACGACGGGATCATCAGCGCTGCCACAAATCCTCCAATTAGCAGTCGGGAAAAACGAGTGTTAATATTTAGGTTTGTCTCTTTGTCCATTTTAGAATGCCTCATTTACATTGAATACCACCGAGCCACCATGCTTGCCGCGACCATAATCTATGCGGACATTGACTCGATGTTTGAACTCCCAACGGTAGCCAATACCATAGTTGGGCAGTGTCTGTCGCCATTGGAATCGATCGAAACTCGGGAAGACATTACCTGCGCCTACCCAAACGGCGATACCATGACGATTGTATATCTTTTGTCTAAATTCAGCCTGCACCTCAATCATTCCGTTGTCGCGATATTGGCCGAGGTAATAGCCTCGCATACGGTAACCGCCTCCTAATTGTGCGACCATCGACCAGGGAACCTCTTTACCCGTATTGTACTCCATATAAGCATCAAAAGCGAGCGTGCAACCCTTCCAAAGACGTTGGTAGAAATTGCCCGTAAATGTTGTGCGCCAGATTGTTTCAGTTGAGCCCAATGCGGCCGGAAAATAGGTTTCGCGCAGATTGAGATAGATGCCTCGATACGGATTCGGAGCAAAATCGCGACTGTCATATTGCAGAGCCAGACCAAGACCTGTAGCTGTATATTTATCGCGCTGACCCAGCAGGTACTCGGGAGTCTTAACCTTTTTTGCAGCAGCGTGCGTAAAATCGAGTGCCGCACACGCAAAGAAATTACGAACCATCTCGTACTGATATTCTGCATCAATACGGTAGCGCTTTTCGACCATCGAAGACTTCTCGCCCTGTGCCATGTCGTAGCCTACACCCCAATAATCGATCGGCATTGAGGCAAACGAAACGTCGTATCTGATACGGTGGCGATTTTGATCCATAAGATTGAGTCCCGTTACACCTACTTTGTAATAACCCGAGGTTGAGATATTTGCATAGAGCGACACATTCGATGGCTGGGTTATTGTATCTGTACGGTCAATACGATACAATCCCGATGCCAAGATGCCAAGACTGACCTTCGTTACAGCCGAATAGCTTGGTCCGAGGACCCACGTAACGTCAAATTTCTTCTCCTGTGTACGGTCTTCGTTTGCTTGTTCGAAATAGCGGATCAAACGACGAAATATTGAACCTCGCTTTTCGACTGCAGCGCTATCTACAATTAAAGAATCAGCCGTCGCAGAAACGATTGTAGCAGCAATCGTATCATTTACGGTTGCCGCTAGCGGGGTATATGAGTATTTTATTGTATCGTTGTCGCGAATCAGCTGCCCATCGTGCTGTGCCGAAGCAGAAAGTACCGAGCAGAGGGTAAGTAGTGCGACAAATATCGTCTGTTTCATCAATTATCTGTAAGGATCGATCGCTTTGTAAAACTCTACTTCATCCTCTTTGGAAAATTCTCCTTTGTGGAAATAGACCAACTCGCCCTCTTTCGAGATCAGAATCATCGTGAATTTATTGTTACAATCACCTAATCCCCATTCGGTTGGAATTATACGGTCGGGATCCGCCAAAATAGTTGCCCCATTCTTTTTGGTGCGGTTATACGCAATTTTGCGAACTATAGCGTTGGGCAGTAGTGGCGCATCTTTCAAATTTACGATGCCTATTCCGTAGATATTATCACCTGCAGCACGATGGTTATCCTCCATATCCTGACAAAAATCGGCACACTGGGTCGGATGATCCGGATCGGCATAGAAAATCAACAGATTCATTTCGCCCCAATGAGGAATATTGACCGGATTCTTTTTCAGATCTGTCAACTGTGGATTATTGACTTTGCATGGTTCTGTAAGCGGTTGTGCATTGATTGCCGATACTGCAATAAGCGCAACAATTGAAAGAATTATCGATTTAAGTTTCATTGTGCTCTTTTTTATGCTATGTTTTCTTCTGAATATTTGTATTTGTTATTCATTCAATAATTCGTATGAATTATCGTTCTGTTGTGAAAAACGCTGCAAAGATATTTAATTCTTATTAAATAACCACGCCTAACAAATGTCAAATAAGACAATATTCGACCAAAATACCTCTTTTGTGCCGATTTATATCGCTTCTTTTCTAATTATTTCCACACTATCTTTGTTGTATTTATCGGCGATATGGGAAGAAGAGCGCATCAAGAGCATATCGCCCGCCTCCCGAGATAAGCAACATTATGTATATTCCCATATATACAAACGATAGCTCTCCCTCGGCAAACGTCTTTTCTGGAAAGGCTATAAATGTAGCTACATACATGCCGAAAATCAGCGGCAGGGTAGCGAGACGTGTAAATAGCCCCATTATAATCAATACCGAGCAACCCACTTCGGTTAATGTGATTAAGGTGAAAGAGACTGCACTGCCAATCCCCAACGGATCGGGAAATGAATTGACTATTGCATTGTAATTCTGTATTTTGCCAATGCCGTGCGTTAGCATCATCGCGCCAATGAAAATTCGCATAAAGAGTATTGCCGAGTCGAACCAACGATCGCTTGACAGTGAAGAAAGGAGTGTTGTGAGTCTGTTATTCATGATTTGAGATGTTAAAATGATACATAATGATCGCTTAAATCCATACAATAGTAATAATCCTGCCACGATTGAGCGTTCAATTAAATCAATTCACTATCTTTGCATAAATATTACCCAGAAGGGTGCTTATGAGAAGTTTTTTTAATAAAATATTACACCTCGTCTTAAAAACGATTGCGGTGCTGTTTGTCGCAAGCCTATTATTAGTGGTAGCATATCGTTGGATCAATCCTCCGATTACGCCGTTGATGATTTCGCGAGCATTTGACGGCGCAACGATCAATAAAAGTTGGCAGCCACTCGATCAGATATCCTCAAATCTTATTTGTGCATCTATTGCATCGGAGGATAATAACTTTCTTGGTCATCAAGGTTTCGATATTGGCGCGATCTACGATGCTATCGACGAGCATAATAAAGGTAAACGACAACGAGGAGCAAGCACCATCTCGCAGCAGACTGCCAAGAATGTCTTTCTTTGGAGTGGAAAGTCTTGGTTTAGAAAGGGTTTGGAGGTTTATTTCACCTTTCTGATTGAGCATATATGGGGCAAGGAACGCATTATAGAGGTTTATCTCAATGTGATCGAGATGGGCAATGGGGTATATGGCGCAGAGGCGGCAGCGCAGCACTACTTTGGTCGTTCAGCCGCCAAACTAACTCAACGGCAAGCAGCTTTAATAGTCGCGGCATATCCCAATCCTCGCCAGCGGGATCCGGCTCATCCGACACAATATCTCAATAAACGAGCTACTCAAATACAACGACTTATGCCGCTTATGGGAACTATTGCTTTCGATGATGAAACGATTGAAAGTGCGCAACAGAGATATGACAAATACTTTGAAAAACGCAAAGAGAAATTTAAACTGTCGAAGGACTTAAAATAAAATAATATATAACCAATATAATTTTTTGATACTATGGCAAATAAATATAAACTTCTCTTTGTGTGCCTGGGAAATATATGTCGCTCTCCGGCTGCCGAAGGGGTTATGCAGGCATTAGTTGAAAAACGAGGTGTTGCAGAACAATTCGAGATTGATTCTGCGGGTACATATTCGGGACATGCAGGCGATCTTCCCGATCCGCGAATGCGTTCAGCCGCATCTCGCAGAGGGTATAATTTAGTGCATCGTGCACGCCCGATTCGAGTCGAGGACTTCGATCGTTTCGATCGTATTATTGTTATGGATGACTATAATTACGAGGCTGTGCATCGCCTTGCACCCAATCGTGCTGCTGCAATGAAGATTGATCGAATGACCGATTTCTGCCGTTCACATTCTGACGCTCACTATGTTCCAGATCCCTATTACGAGGGGCACGAAGGCTTTGAAATAGTTCTTGACCTATTGGAAGATGCTTGTGAAGGCCTGTTTGAAGATTGCAAATAAGTAGTTGTCAAAGATGGTATAAACAAAAATCCCCACTTGAAGTAAGTGGGGATTTCTATTTGTTTTACAATTGATTAGCAATTCATTGCTCCGCAGCAGTGGATCACCTGACCACTTACGTACGACGACATATCCGATGCAAGGAATAGAGCCACCTTCGCAACGTCCTCGGGAGTGCCACCACGACGCAACGGAATCATCTTATACCAACCCTCCTTTACTTCATCCGAAAGAGCGTTGGTCATATCGGTAATGATAAAACCAGGGGCAATAGCATTAGCTCGAATACCACGAGGACCCATCTCCTTTGCAATCGATTTAGCAAGGCCAATCATACCAGCCTTCGACGCAGAGTAGTTGCACTGGCCAGCATTACCTGAAACACCTACAACCGAAGACATATTGATAATCGAGCCGCTCTTCTGGCGGGCCATGATAGGAGTTACAGCGTGAATGAAGTTGAATGCCGATTTCAGATTGACAGTCAGCACCATATCCCACTGTTGCTCGCTCATTCTCATCATCAGACCATCGCGGGTGATACCTGCATTATTAACCAAAACATCAATACGGCCGAAATCCTTGTGAATCTCCGCAACAACATTATGTGTATCCTCGAAATTTGCTGCATTTGAAGCATAACCTTTGCACTTAACACCGAAAGCCGCAATCTCGGCCTCGGTAGCTTTTGCATTGTCATCAATAGCCAAATCGGTAAATGCAACATCAGCACCTGCCTTGGCGAACTCGATAGCAATAGCCTTGCCAATGCCGCGTGCAGCACCGGTTACGATCGCCACTTTACCTTCAAGTAATTTCATATTCTTTTATATTTAATATGGTAAATAGTCCAATTTTCAGGACAAAGATACAAAAAATATTGAAAAATATCCCCCATGTCGGGGATTTTATCGAGTCGATACACCTCATTTGAACAATTAATATCAAATTTGTGCATAAAATGGCGATAAAATTCATTGCTCGAAGTGGCGGCTTTTCGCGAAAAAGTTTTATATTTGTAAGTAAGAAAATAGTGGCGTAATCTACAAACGAGATGCCACGCGAAATGTCGAAATATAAATGATTAACTAACATAATTTTATGAAAAGAGACTCTCAAATTTTTGATCTGATTGTCGAGGAACGCTCGCGTCAGATGCATGGTATTGAGCTTATCGCATCTGAAAACTTTGTCAGCGATCAGGTGATGGAGGCAATGGGTTCGGTACTCACCAATAAGTATGCAGAGGGCTATCCCACAGCTCGTTACTATGGCGGATGTCAAGTAGTAGATAAGGTTGAGCAGCTGGCTATTGACCGTCTGTGTGAGCTTTATGGCGCAGAGTATGCTAACGTACAGCCACACTCTGGCGCACAGGCCAATATGGCTGTTTTCACCGCTGTTTTGAAACCTGGAGATACCTTTATGGGTCTTGATCTTTCGCATGGTGGCCATCTTTCGCACGGTTCACCGGTGAATATGTCGGGTATGTATTTCAATGCAGTGGGCTACAAATTAGACGAGGCAACAGGCTGTGTTGATTACGATGCAATGGAGGCTTTGGCAATGGAGCACAAACCTAAATTGATCGTTGGTGGTGCATCGGCTTATAGCCGCGAATGGGATTACAAGCGTATGCGCGAAATTGCCGATAAGGTTGGTGCATTGTTGCTGATCGATATGGCTCACACTGCAGGTCTTATTGCAGCGGGTCTGTTGGAGAATCCCGTAAAGTATGCACATATCGTTACCTCGACAACTCACAAGACTCTGCGTGGTCCTCGTGGCGGTATTATCCTGATGGGCAAGGACTTTGATAATCCTTGGGGCTTAACCACTCCGAAGGGCGTTGTTAAAAAGATGTCGCAGATCCTGAATTCGGCCGTATTCCCCGGTATTCAGGGTGGTCCGCTGGAACACGTAATTGCTGCAAAGGCTGTTGCATTTGGCGAGGCTCTCGATCCAAGCTACAAAGAGTATCAGCGTCAGGTAAAGACGAATGCTCGTGTTATGGCAGAGGCGTTTGTAAAGCGTGGCTATAAGATTGTATCAGGTGGCACTGATAACCACTTGATCTTGGTTGATTTGCGTACCAAATTCCCCGAACTCACCGGCAAGGTTGCAGAGAAGGCGTTGGTAGCGGCAGATATTACCACCAATAAGAATATGGTGCCGTTTGACAGTCGTTCGCCCTTCCAGACATCCGGTCTGCGCTTTGGTACCCCTGCCATTACTACACGTGGCGTGAAGGAGGATCAGATGGATTACATCGTTGAGTTGATCGACCGTGTATTGTCTGACCACGAGAACGAAGAGAACATTGCAGCAGTTCGTGCCGATGTAAATAAGATGATGGAAAACTATCCTCTATTTGCTTGGTAATCAAGATAGATCTCTATGAGAGATACAATGTCATTTCTCTGCGAGCTTGCCGCGAATAACAACAAGCAGTGGTTCGACGCAAACCGAGAGCGTTATAGGGTGTTACGCGCTCGATTCGAGGAATTCACTGCCGAGTTAATCGATGGCATCAGCACGTTTGATGCGGAGGTACACGGCTTAACACCGAAGGAGTGTATCTTCCGCATCAATCGTGATACTCGTTTTTCGGCAAACAAAGCTCCGTACAAAACCCATTTTAGCGCGTATATTTGTCCGCGAGGTAAAAAATCAGGGTATGCGGGCTATTACTTTCACCTTGAGCCCGAGAGCGATAGAGGAATGATTGGTCGTAGTATATTGGCTGCCGGAGCAGTCTGTATTCCGACCGTTGTATTGAAAAGCATTCGAGAAGAGATTATTGACAATGGCGACCAGATGCTTGCATCAATTGCGGCTGCATATGGTTTTGAGGTTAGTCTCGCTAATTCGCTCAAAAGGACTCCGACGGGATTTCCGACCGATACCCCTTACGATGAACTGTTGAGATTGAAGGATGTTTGTCTCGAACGAACAATGAATGAAGAGTGGCTCTACTCGGACCGATTGGCAGAGAGAGCTATCGATGCATTCCGTACAACACAGCCATTTATTACACAGATAAATCGAGCGATACGATACGCTTATGAAGAGATGATGTAATCGTCGTTAAGCCGACGAGCATAAAATAAAACGGGCAGAGATTCGAATAATATCGTTCTCTGCCCGTTTTACTTAAAGTTATACTTTATTTCGACTGCGCGAAGTATTTATAGAACAGGACAATAGTTTCAATACCACGATAGAAATTATCCAATCCATAGCTCTCATTAGGCGAATGGATGGCATCGCGGTCAAGACCAAAGCCCATCAAAATCGACTTCAGACCAAGAATCTTCTCAAAACCACTGATGATAGGAATTGAACCGCCCGAATAATAGGGAAGAGGCTTCTTGCCAAATGTCTCCTCTAATGCTTTAGCGGCAGCTTTGTATGCGGGCAGATCGGTAGGCGAAACATAGGGAGCGCCACCGTGCAACGTGCGCACCTTGACCTTCACGCCCTTGGGAGCAATCGCCTTGAAGTGTTTCTCGAACAACTTGCCAATCTTTACATAGTCCTGATCGGGGACAAGGCGCATAGAGATCTTGGCAGATGCTTTCGATGGGATGACGGTCTTTGTACCTTCCTCGATGTAGCCGCCCCAAATACCATTCACGTCGAGCGAAGGACGTACGCCCGTGCGCTCGATAGTAGTGTAACCGTCTTCACCCTCGACATCGCCAATCTCCAATGCCTTTTTGTACTCGCGCAAGCAGAAAGGTGCCTTGTTGAATGCACGGCGCTCGGCGGGAGTCAGTTCGCGAACATCATCATAGAAACCAGGAATGGTGATATGACCATTGTCATCGATAAGCGATGCAACAAGGCGAGTGAGTACATTTGCAGGGTTGGCAACCGCACCGCCATAAAGACCCGAATGGAGATCCTTATTCGGACCGGTTACTTCAACCTCCATGTAACATAAGCCTCGCAAACCGCAAGTAATAGAGGGAGTTTCCCAGCCGATCAAACTTGTGTCAGAAACCAAGATAACATCGGCTTTAAGCATCTTCTTGTTATCACGGCACCACTTATAAAGGCTTGCTGAACCAATTTCCTCTTCACCCTCAAGCATAAACTTAACATTGCAAGGAAGTTCGCCGCAATTCACCATTGCTTCAAAAGCCTTAACGTGCATAAACGACTGCCCCTTGTCGTCGTTTGCGCCACGCGCCCAGATACGTCCATCCTTAACAACAGGCTCAAATGGATCTGTGTTCCACTCATCGATGGGATCAACAGGCATTACGTCGTAATGTCCATATACGAGCACCGTTTTAGCTTTCGGATCAATGACTTTTTCAGCATAAACAACGGGGTTTCCCTCGGTCGGCATAACTTCTGCTTTGTCGGCACCAGCCTTCAAAAGCGATGCTGCCAACCACTCGGCACAGCGTACCATATCGCCTTTGTGTGAGCTTTGTGCACTGATCGAGGGAATGCGCAAAAGGTCAAACAATTCGTTCTCAAATCGCTCGCTGTTTTGCTTGATATAATCTATACTTTTATTCATAGCGTCAACTATTTACAAGTTGCAAATCTCTTTGATCTCTCCGATAATTTTCTCTGCCAATTCATCGGCCGCTTCCATCGATTTAGCCTCGGCGTAGATGCGGATAATAGGCTCGGTGTTCGACTTGCGAAGGTGTACCCACTTGTCGGCAAAGTCAACTTTCACGCCGTCGATATCGGTTACCTGCTCGTGGCTGTAACGCTCCTTCATCTGCGCCAGAACAGCATCAACATCGATCGAAGGAGTCAATTCGATCTTATTCTTCGACGAGAAGTAAGCGGGGTAGGTTGCGCGCAACTCGGTCATAGTCTTACCCGATGCTGCCAAGTGAGTCAGGAACAAACCAACGCCCACCAATGCATCGCGGCCATAGTGCAACTCGGGATAGATTACACCACCATTGCCCTCGCCACCGATAACGGCACCAACCTCTTTCATTTTGGCAACAACATTTACCTCGCCCACAGCCGAAGCATAGTATGTGCCATTATGCCAAGCGGTTACATCGCGCAAAGCACGCGACGAACTCAAGTTTGAAACGGTATTGCCGCCAACCTTCGACAGTACATAATCAGCAATCGAAACCAATGTATATTCCTCTCCAAACATCGCACCATTCTCACAAACCAAAGCAAGACGATCGACATCAGGATCGACAACAACACCCAAATCAGCCTTTTCGCGAACGATTACCTGCGAAATCTCGGTCAGATTTTCGGGAAGCGGCTCGGGATTGTGCGCAAACTGACCGTTGGGATTACAGTTGAGCTCGATAACCTCGCAACCCATACGACGCAACAACTCGGGAATAGCCGTACCACCTACCGAATTGACAGCATCTACAACGACCTTAAATCTCTTCTCGGCAACAGCCTTAACATCTACCAGCGGCAGAGCCAAAACCATATCTATATGTCTGAAATTGAAGTTTTCACGTGCTACTACACGGCCGATATGGTCGATGTCAGGAAACTCATAATTGGTCTCTTCTGCGAAAGCAAGCACCTGCTTACCATCCTCGTCAGTCAAAAACTCGCCACGTGCATTGAGCAACTTCAAAGCGTTCCACTGCTTGGGGTTGTGCGAAGCGGTGATAATAATACCGCCATCAGCCTGATGAGATGTAACTGCCATCTCAACACCTGGGGTGGTACAAAAATCAACATTGACCACATAAGCACCACAACCAATCAGGGTACCTTCGATCAAACTCATAACCATCTGGCCCGAGATACGTGCATCGCGACCAACTACGATCTTAATACGCTCTTTGCCACTATTTTGCTTAATGAAGCGAGTGTAAGCCACTGCATACTTTACGACATCAACCGGGGTAAGGTTGTCGCCCTGTACGCCACCAATCGTGCCGCGAATACCAGAGATAGATTTAATTAAAGTCATTATTACAAGGTGTTATTTAGTTTGTTTTTATTCTTTTTTGACTTGTAAAGTTATAATAAAAGAGTCATAAACGTACACTAAAAAACGAAAAAAATGAACGATTTGGTATTTTATTCGCAAATGCTTGTTTTTTTTCGACAAAATTCGTACTTTTACCCAATTAATATATACAGTATAAAATGTAGTTATATGAGAACTATTCCGTCTTCTGAATTAATCATCAATGATGACGGGTCGATTTTTCACCTGCATCTGAAACCCGAACAGCTGGCAGAGACCGTTCTTTTGGTCGGTGATCCCGGTCGTGTTGAGATGGTTGCATCATATTTCGATACGCAGGAGTGTCGCGTGTCGAATCGCGAATTTGTAACTATTACAGGTACTTATAAAGGCAAACGAATTTCGGTTATCTCGACCGGTATTGGCACAGATAATATTGACATTGTTGTTACCGAGTTAGACGCATTAGCAAATATTGACTTTGAAACGCGACAAGTTAAGCCCGAATTAAAGCAATTGACACTTGTTCGTCTTGGTACTTCGGGTGCGATCCAGCCAGATATTAAGGTTGGAACGATTCTATTTTCGCGCACTTCGATCGGTTTCGACGGTTTGTTGAATTATTACAAAGGTCGTAACGATGTGTGTGATTTGGATATCGAAAAGGCATTTATCAAGCATGCCGAGTGGGATGAATTGTTGCCGAAACCATATTTCATTGATGCCGATAAATCGCTCTTTGAACTCTTCCGCGACTACACAATGGAAGGTATTACCATTTCGGCCCCAGGTTTCTATGCTCCGCAGGGTCGTTGGGTACGACTTGAACCCGCCGACAAGGAGCTCAATTCAAAGATCGAGTCGTTCCGATTTGGCGAGCGTCGCATTACAAACTTCGAAATGGAGGGATCGGCATTGGCCGGTTTGTCGGCATTGATGGGGCATCGTGCTGCAACGATTTGTACGATTATCGCTCAACGCGTTGCGCTTGATGTAGAGACCGATTATAAGTTATTTGTGCGTAATATGATCGAAATGGCTCTCGATCGATTGACGGCATAAAACGCAAAAGTAGATTATAGAAAACAAAAAATAAGAGTATAAACATTAAAAAGAAAAACTACAACTATGAAATTTTCAGTTTCGAGTTCAGCTCTGCTGTCGCTGCTGGCTACAACAGGCAAAGTTATCAGCAATAAGAATCAGTTGCCTATTCTCGATTATTTTCTCTTTGAGTTGCGCGATGGTCGCTTGAAGGTTACCGCTTCGGATTTGGAGACCACTTTGATCGGTAGCATTGAGGTCGATAGCGTAGAGCAGGAGGGTATTATCGCTGCACCTGCACGCTTGATGCTCGACTCGCTCAAAGAGTTCCCCGAAATGCCTCTGACTATTGAGGTTAATGATTCGACTTGGGAGATTAAGATCTGCTGGAATAGCGGTGTTTCGTCGATTCCCGGTGTGTCGGGTATGAGCTATCCCGCACTGCCCGCATTGGCAGAAGATAAGAAGGAGATGGATTTCGATGTTGATACGCTCGTGGCAGGCATCAACAAGACCATTTTTGCAACGGCAGATGATGAGTTGCGACCTGTAATGAATGGCGTATTTATCAATATTCAGCCCGAAGTAACCACCTTTGTTGGTACCGATGCTCATAAGTTGGTTCGCTTTACCGCAGAGTCGCAGTCGAATGTTGCTGCATCGTTCATCTTACCCAAAAAGCCCGCAAACTTGTTGAAGAGCGTTCTTTTGAAGGAGGATGATTCGATTAAGGTTAGCTTTGATAACAAAAATGTCATCTTCGAATTGACCAGCCACACTTTGGTTTGCCGTCTGATCGAGGGTAACTATCCCAACTATAACGCCGTTATTCCCACAGCTAACCCCAATAAGGTACTTATCGACCGCATTGAGTTACTGAATGGTATTAAGCGAGTGGCTGTTTGCTCAAATCAGGCTACCAATCTGATCCGTATGGACGTTGCAAATAACACTGTTAATCTGACTGCACAGGATTTGGATTTCTCGGTTTCGGCAAAAGAGTCGCTCTCGTGCAGCTATGACGGTGAGCCTATTACAATCGGTTTCAAATCGACCTTCCTCGTTGAGATCTTGGCTAACACCGAGACTCCGACCGTACAGATTGAGTTGGCTGATTCGACTCGAGCTGGTGTCTTCAAGCCCGTTTATGACGACAAGCAGAGCAGCGATACGTTGATGCTGTTGATGCCGATGATGATTAACGCATAATACGATGCAACTAAATCTTAAAAATCCGATCGTATTTTTCGATTTAGAGACCACGGGTGTCGATCCCTCGCGCGACCGAATCGTCGAAATTTCAACCATTAAGGTATTTCCCGACGGTCGTTCCGAGACAAAGACTCGTCGCCTGAATCCTGAAATGCACATCCCCGAGGAGGCAACTGCGGTACACGGTATTACAGACGAAGATGTGGCAAACGAACCACCTTTTCGCTCGATAGCCAAGTCGCTGGCAACCTATCTTGAAGGGTGTGATTTCGGTGGTTTCAATTCGAATAAATTCGATGTTCCGGTGCTTGTTGAAGAGTTCTTGCGCGTAGGTGTAAATGTCGATTTCAGGAATAGAAAATTTATCGATGTGCAGAATATCTTCCACAAAATGGAGCAACGCACATTGACAGCTGCATATAAATTCTACTGCGGAAAGGAGTTGGAGGATGCTCACTCGGCCGAGGCCGATACGCAGGCGACCTACGAGGTGTTGATGGCACAATTGGATCGCTATCCCGATTTGCAAAATGATGTCGCTTTCCTGGCCGATTTTTCGGCACGAGGACAGTCGGCAGATTATGCAGGACGTATTCTTTACGACGATAAAGGGGTAGAGGTTTTTGGTTTTGGCAAACATAAGGGTCGCAGTGTCGCCGCCGTATTCCGAGAAGAACCGAGTTACTATTCATGGATGATGAATGGCGATTTCCCGCTTTACACCAAGAAGGTCATCACCGAGATTCGTCTGCGAGATAAGAACGAGAAATAAAATCGAAAGGCTCTATTATTACAAAAATGAAGAGACTAATTTTTACGGCTGTTGCCGTTTTAACTCTGTTGTTGGCTATTGAAGTGGTTGCTCAATCGCCCGTTGTGAATCGCTCGGAGAGCATTGTTCGCATCGAGGGTGATAGTTACTACGTGCATACCGTAGAGGCCGGGCAGACGCTCTATTCGTTGGCAAAGGCTTACGACGTAACAACATCTGCTATTGTTCATTACAACCCTCTTGTTGCAGGAGGTTTGAAGGCCGGACAAGTGCTGAAAATCCCCGCTGTGGGAGTTTCGCAGCCGAAGATGTCGCAACGAAAGATCAACCGTCTGTTTGACGAGCACGAAGTTAAGCAGGGCGAAACGGTCTATTCGATTTCGCGAATGTATGCCGTGCCCGTTGCAACGTTGCTCGAAGATAATAAATCGCTCGATCCGACACACATTGCTATCGGTCAAATCATTTTAATTCGTAAGGCAGATAAGGGCGATGGCAATGAGCAGGAGTCGATGCAGCAGCTTTCGGAGTACAAAGATGCACTTAACAGTGTTTCGAATGATTATATCTATCATCTTGTAACTCATGGCGAAACGATATATTCACTCTCAAAGCTCTATGGTATTTCGCAGGATGAGTTGATCGAGATGAATTCGCTCACCGATGGCTTGAAGGCCGGATCGATGATTCGAGTTGGCGTAGCTCCGCAGGCGACGCTTCCTCCCGAAGATAGCGAGATAACAGATCAGTCGCAGGATGAGTCTGGAGTCAATCAACCTTCACTGGGTGAGAATGTCGAAATTGTACCGACCGAGAGTAGTCGCCACGCCGATATCGCATTGATGTTGCCTTTGCGTGCAGATGGCAGTACAGCAAGCGTAAGCTATTTGGAATTTTATCAGGGATTCTTGATCGGAATGGAGGATTTGAAGAATGAGGGCTTGTCATTTACGGTAAATCTTTACAACTCGGCTCGTTCGGAGGATAAGAGTGTAGAGATCGTTGATTCGCCTGAATTTGAAGGTACTGATTTGATCATTGGCCCCGTCTATGACAACGAAATTAACGCTGTGTTGCCGTATGCCGTTGAGAATCGCATTGCGGTAGTGTCGCCTCTCGCAGCAACTGATTCGCTCCATTCGCCAGTTCTGTTTGGAATGGCTCCGAAGGAGAGCGGAAAGATTGACAAAATGCGCCAGATGTTTGCAGACGAAGACAATGTCGTTCTGGTTTATGGAACGTCTATCGATCAAGAGTTTGATGCAGAGGTGCGTGAGGCGTTGAGTGGTAAGAACTTCAGCAGCTACAATTATGTCGGCGGAGAGATTCCCGGCTCACTATTCAAGAGTGAAAAGCGTAATGTCTATGTCGTTTTGGCTAAAAATGAGTTGGAGGCAGATAAGATTCTGGCCGCATTAAGCTCGGCCCACAACAACCTCGTAAGTCGTTCGCAACTTCACTCGGCTTCGGTAAATGTCATAGGCTCATCGCGTTGGAATCGTTTTAACAACATCGATCGCAACCTCTATTTTAAGTTGGGAGTACGATATATTACCTCTTATCTTGCGAAGCGTGGCAATGCGGTGGTTAATCGTTTCGATTCTCAATATATTGACTCATTCCAGTCGTTGCCTTCGATGTATTCGTATCGCGGTTACGATGCGGCAATGATTTTTGGTCATGCTGTTTTGTCGCCCCTCGGAGTTGTCGGATATGTGCAATCGCAGCTACACACTCCTTTGCAAACGACATATCGTTTTGCGCAAGCGCAGGAGGGTGATACCTACGTAAATCAGGAGTGGGTAATTGTTAAATACAATAGCGATTACACGATTTCGGGCGAATAGCCGTTAGTAGTTAGAATACAAAATTAAGATTATAGCAATGAAGAAATTAATTCTTACTGCCATTATGGCTGTTACTGCTATTGCAATTTGCAATGCAAAAGCCCCCATTAAGGGTAATGGTGCAGAGAAAAACGATGCTCGCACAATTGAGTCATATAACGCGATTTCGGTTGCTGACGGTATCGCATTGAACTTCTCGAAGGATCATCTTTCGGGCGTAGTGGTTACAGCTGATGAGAATATTCTCGAATATATCGTTACAGAGGTTGTTGGTGGCGAATTGATAATCCACTATAAGGCCGGCGAGAATGTAAAACCGAAAAAGACCCCGGTTGTTACCGTGCCTAATAATGGAACAATTACCAAACTGACCGTTGGCAACAACTGCAAATTTACCATTAAGGAGACTTTGGAGGTTGAAGGTATGACTATCAAGGCTCTGGGAGGTGCGCAGATCGAGATGAAGATCGACGCTCGCCAGACGGTGCAGGTCGAGTTGCAGGGTAATGCGAAGTGCGAATTGACGGGTAACGCCGGCGAACTGAAACTCGTTATGGAGGGTGGCGCAAAGTACAATGGCTACAACTTCAAAGTTAAGAATGTCGTTTGTGAGTTGGCCGGCGGTAGCGATGCGAAGGTGCTTTGCTCAGACCGTATTGATTCGGCTGATTTGTCTGGCAATAGCACTCTCTACTTCAAAGGCGATTGCGAAATTGGCAAGGTAAAGTTGAAGGGCGGATCGACTATCGGAAATCGATAGTCAAATACGTACAACAAACAGACGATCGTAGCCCATCGGGTTGCGATCGTTTGTTATTTATACACTTTGTTATATCTACTTTTATATAATTAAGGTGTAATATTTCATTGGGAATCGTTATCTTTGCATTTAGAAAACGAAATTTTACGACTATGAGCAATCTTCCGAGTAATATCCCCGAAAAGACTATCGAACGATTGAGTGAATATCGACGTACATTGTTGCGTTGCCATAAGCAGGGTATTACGCATATCTTCTCGCATGTGCTAGCAGGTATGCACGGCATTACAGCTGTGCAAGTGCGTCGCGACTTAATGTTGATCGGTTTTTCGAGCGATACGAAGAAAGGGTATGATGTTAAGGTCCTGATTGACTTTATTTCGTCGATCTTGGATAGCGAATCGCCGATGAATATTGGTGTAATCGGAATGGGCCATTTGGGTCAAGCAATCACCAAATATTTCAATAGCAAAGACCTGAAATTGAAGATTACAGCTGCTTTTGATATTGATGATCAAAAAGTTGGAACGATGATTGATGGCATTCCGGTATTTCATATGAGCGAGTTTGAGGATCGCGTAGCCGAGTTGGGAGTCAATATCGTTGTGCTTTCTTCGCCTGCTCGTGTAGCCTCGGATTTGGTTGTGCCAATCATCAATGCCGGTATTAAGGGAGTATTGAACTTTACCTCGAAGCCATTGAACCTCCCACACGGCATTGTCGTTGAGAATTACGACATTACCACGTTGCTCGAAAAGGTAGCCTACTTCGTAAAAGAGAACGAAGAGAAGGATATTTAATCATCAATTATACGCGCGATGAAAGTTCATTACGGATTCGACTCTCTGCCATTATTCAAAGCTCCCGTTATAACGGTTGGCTCATACGATGGTGTGCATGGAGGTCATCGCGTCATTTTACAACGAATTTGTGAATTAGCCAACGAAAATGGGGGAGAGAGTATCGTTATAACCTTTGCTCCTCATCCTCGTATCGTTTTAGGTAAGGCCGAAGGACTAAAACTACTTAATTCGCTCGAAGAAAAGATCGCTCTTTTGGAAGAGGTAGGCATTGATAATTTGATTATTGCTCCATTCACCGAGGAGTTCAGCCGATTATCCTCGGAAGAGTATGTGCGAGATTATCTTGTTGGCAAGATCGGTGTTAAAACTTTGGTAGTAGGATATAATCACCATTTCGGTCATAACAAAGATGGAGATTTCAGATTCCTGCAATCGTTGCAGTCGCAATATGGTTTTGAGGTTCACGAAATTCCTCGTCAGCAAATTGACGAAGAGAAGGTCAGTTCGACCGTTGTTCGCAGATTGATTTCCGAAGGTGAAATGGCTCACGCATCACATCTATTGAATAGACCATACCTGCTGATTACCAGCGTGAATGGAAAGGGAGAATGTGTGGATATAGATCCATATAAACTCCTCCCTCCAATGGGTCACTATGAGGTGGATATTGAGGGCTATGGCCGTGCTGAATTAGAGATATTGTACGAGGGTGTGAGAGTGCTAACTGGCTTACAGCAACACTGTAAGCAACCTATAAGAATAGACTTTATTAGTAGCAAATAATAAAAAAGCGACAAATATATCGACAAATCGAAAAAAAGATGTTATCTTTGTCAATTAAAACCCATTAGCTTATGTCATTTATTACCGATAGAATCAAGACCGAGGGCCTTACGTTCGACGACGTGCTCCTCGTTCCGGCATACTCGGAAGTATTGCCCCGCGAAGTGGATATCACATCTAAATTCACTCGCAACATCCGTCTTAACACCCCGATCGTTTCGGCTGCAATGGATACCGTAACCGAGGCAGAACTTGCTATCGCCATCGCTCGCGAGGGTGGTATCGGTGTGATTCATAAGAATATGAGCATTGCTGCACAGGCTGCACAGGTACGCAAGGTTAAGCGCGCTGAAAATGGTATGATCTATGATCCTATCACCATTTCGAAGGATAACACCGTTGGCGATGCGCTGAAATTGATGCACGACAACAAGATCGGCGGTATCCCTGTTGTGAATGATGCGAATATCTTGATCGGTATCGTAACCAATCGCGACCTGCGTTTCCAGCGCGATATGTCGCGTAAGATCGAGGAAGTGATGACCCATGAGGGTCTGGTTACAACGACCAATCCCGATTTGGCACACGCTGCCGACATTCTGTTGCAGAATAAGATCGAGAAACTGCCCGTAGTTGATGCTAACGGCAAGTTGGTCGGTCTGCTTACTTATAAGGATATCACCAAAGTACAGCAGAATCCCAACGCATGCAAGGATGCGAAGGGTCGTCTGCGCGTAGCTGCGGGTGTGGGTGTTACTCCCGACTCGATGGAACGCGTTGCTGCGCTGCACGACTCGCAGGTCGATGTTGTTGTACTCGACTCGGCTCACGGCCACTCGAAGAATATCGTTAATCTGTTGAAGCAGATTAAAGCTACATATACCGATATCGACGTTGTTGTTGGTAATATCGCAACGGGCGAGGCTGCTCGTTACTTGGCTGACGCAGGTGCCGACGGCGTTAAGGTTGGTATCGGTCCCGGCTCGATCTGTACAACTCGCGTTATTGCAGGTGTAGGTGTTCCCCAGTTGGAGGCTATCTATGACGTTGCAAAGGCATTGAAGGGTAGTGATGTAGGTATCATCGCCGATGGTGGTCTGCGCTATTCGGGTGATATCGTTAAGGCTCTGGCTGCCGGTGGCGACTGCGTAATGGCAGGCTCAATGTTTGCAGGTGTAGAGGAGTCGCCCGGTGAGACGATTATCTATAACGGCCGTAAGTTCAAGACCTATCGCGGTATGGGCTCGTTGGAGGCTATGCAGTGCGGCTCGAAGGACCGCTACTTCCAGGGCAACGAGACCGACACCAAGAAGCTCGTTCCGGAGGGTATCGCAGCTCGCGTTCCGTTCAAGGGTACGTTGGCAGAGGTTATCTACCAGTTGGTAGGTGGTCTGCGTTCGGGTATGGGCTACGTAGGTGCGAAGAATATCGAAGCATTGAAGAAGGCTCAATTTATCCGCATTACCAACTCGGGTGTTCAGGAGTCGCATCCGCACGATGTAGCTATCACGCGTGAGGCTCCTAATTACAGCCGTGGAGAGTAAAACGATGCTCGAATATAAGGTACAGATTCGCGCACGCTACCGCGATACCGACCAGATGGGTATTATCCATCACTCGAACTATGTTGCATATTTCGAGGAGGCTCGCGGTGAGGCAATTCGTCAGCTCGGTCTTTCGTACAAGGAGATGGAGGATCGTGGTATAATGATGCCTGTTGTGGATGTGCAGTTGCACTACTACGCACCCGCTTATTACGACGATCTGCTGACCTTTGTAGTACGAGTAGAGAAGATGCCGATGGCTCGCATCGAGTTCTTCTATGATGTCTATAATCAGCGCGAGGAGTTGATCAATAAGGGCAAGGTGGTGCTCGGCTTTATGCACAGCACGACACGCCGACCTTGTCGTGCTCCCGAATGGTTTTTGGACGTGCTGCGTAAAGCAGGATTGGAGGATTAACAATTGAGGGCAGTAGCAAATCTGATTCCTCATAAAATAAAAAACTGACGAGGATCGATCCATATACGGGTCGGTCCTCGTTGTTTTATGCCATTTGTGCGGCTTGTTTGTCATTCAATGTGTCAAAATGTCAGCAAAAACGAGCTGGCACATAGTTTGTTTATATAGTTATCGGAAAATAACTAAAAACTATATAAACTATGCAAAACGGAAAAATCGGGGTAACAACTGAAAACATCTTCCCCGTCATCAAAAAATTCCTCTATTCGGATCACGAAATTTTCTTGCGTGAGTTGGTGTCGAACGCGGTCGATGCAACACAGAAATTGCGTACGCTGTCGTCAATTGGCGAATTTAAGGGCGAATTGGGCGATCTGACCATTCACGTTTCGGTTGATGAGGCTGCTCGCACGCTGACCGTTTCGGATTCGGGTATCGGTATGACTGCCGAGGAGGTCGATAAGTATATCAATCAGATTGCCTTTTCTGGTGCCGAAGAGTTTATGGCGAAGTATCAGAATCAGGCAATTATCGGCCACTTTGGTCTGGGCTTTTATTCGGCTTTTATGGTATCGGACAAGGTTGAGATTCGCACTCGTTCATACCGCGAAGGCTCTAAAACCGTTGTATGGAGCTGCGAGGGTACTCCCGAATACACAATGACCGAAACTGACGAAGAGCGCGGACACGGCACCGATATAATCCTGCACATCTCGGAGGATTGCAAGGAGTACACCGAGAAGGCACAGATCGAAGGTCTGTTGCGTAAATATTGCCACTTCCTGCCCGTTGAGATTGCATTTGGCAAGAAGCAGGAGTGGAAAGATGGTAAATATGTTGATACAGATCAGGATAATATCATCAATGACACCAAGCCGCTCTGGACCGTAAAACCATCGGAGATCACCGAGGAGCAATACAAAGAGTTCTATCGCGAGATGTATCCGATGAGCGAGGATCCGCTGTTCTACATTCATCTAAATATTGACTATCCGTTCAATCTGACGGGTATTCTCTATTTCCCGAAGATTCGCAACAACTTCGAGATTCAGAAGAATAAGATCCAACTCTACTGTAATCAGGTCTTTGTAACCGATTCGGTCGAGGGTATCGTTCCCGAATTCCTCACGTTGTTGCACGGTGTAATCGATTCGCCCGACATTCCGTTGAATGTATCGCGTAGCTACCTGCAGAGCGACAGCAATGTAAAGAAGATTTCGGGCTACATCACGCGCAAGGTTGCCGATCGTTTGCAGGAGTTGTTCAATACGATGCGCCCCGAATACGAATCGAAGTGGGATGATTTGAAGATCTTCATCCAGTATGGCATTATCACCGACGAAAAGTTTGCGGAGCGCGCTTCGGATTTTATGCTGTGGAAGAACACTGACGGCAAATATTTCACCCCGAAGGAGTATGCCGATTTAGTGCGTGAGAATCAGACCGACAAAGATGATACACTCGTCTTCCTATACGCTGATGATGCAGTAGATAAGATGAGCTTTATCGAGAGTGCAAAGGCCAAAGGTTATGACGTTCTACTGATGGATGGTCAGTTGGATAGCCACTACATTAATTGGTACGAGAACAAGAACGAAAAGTGCAGCTTTGTACGCGTTGATAGCGATGTCGTTGATAAGTTGATTCGCAAATCAGATGCGCAGACAATGTCGCTCACCGTAGCACAGCAGGATATTATGCGTCCTGTATTCGAGAGCCAAATGCCAGTTGATGAAAAGATCAACTACACCGTCGCTTTCGAGGCAATGGATACCGACGATGCTCCCGTTGTTATTACACAGAACGAGTATATGCGTCGTATGAAGGAGATGGCGGCAGTTAGCGGTGGCGGTATGAGTCAATTTTATAGCCAGATGCCCGACTCATTCACAATTGCGGTGAATGGCAACCATCCTATTGTGCTCGATCTGCTTGACAAGGTAGAGAAGGAGTATGGCGACAAGTTGCGCACGATGACCAAGAAGATTGATGCAGCAACAGCCGAGCAGAATCGCTTTGTCGAGTTGATCAAAGATAAGAAGGAGGCGGATCTGACCGACGAGGAGAAGTCGATGCGTAGCGAACTTAACGAGAAGCTCTCGTCGCTCCTCGAAGAGCGTAACACCCGTCTGCGCGAGATTGGTTCGGCAAATAGCCGCGTAAGACAGATTATCGATCTGGCTCTGTTGTCGAATGGTATGTTGAAGGGTAAAAACCTGACCTCATTTATTCGTCGCAGTATTGAGTTAATTGAGCGATAGAAGAGATCTCTTTTTATGATATGAGGGTAGGGTGTTCGGCACTCTGCCCTCATTTTTTTGTGTTTTTTCGAAAAAATATTGCAAAAGCGGGAAATTTCAAATTCGTTTCAAAATCATATATGACCTTTGTATCAAGAAAAACAAACACTACAAAATTTATAAAAGAGAATATTATGAAACGAGTTTATTTATTAGCAATCTCAATCTTCGCACTATTATCGCTGAACAGCTGCGATAAGTACGATGATTACAGCGATATGATGTTGTATTCAAATTCAGAAGATATTAAATCCACAGTTGTTGAGCTATATCACCAAGCTCGAATTGTAGAGATGGACAAAGATCGCAGAACAATTGAGGTAGATATTATCGATAGTAATAATATCAAGCGAGATGTATATCTGGATCTGTCATTCAACTGGATACGCACCGAAACCGACATCAGTCGCAATGCCCTCCCCGTAGAGGTAACCGACAAAATAGCAGGTAAATATGCAGGTTGGTTTATCGATAGCGTTAAGCAGATTGACTCTCCGCAAGGTAGCTACTACTTGGTTGAGATCGAGAAGGGCGAGCGTGATAAATACATCAAAATCGAGGCAAATGGCAATATACTATAAGAGATTAACACAAGACAACAAGTACTTTTCATAAATCAATTTTAGGGTTATAACATTAGGTTAAAAGGGGACCGCCTGCCGAACTACGAGAGTCGGCAGGCGGTTTGATTTTTTAGAAAAAGGTAAGAATACTACTCGGCGTAGAGCCAGGTAGTCATTGACCACTTACCATCAGGCTCAATAGCCGAGAAACCGGTCAATTCGTCGGGTAATGCTCGCATATTCGGAGCATTTGTTACCCACGACATAGGCTCGGGGCAGATCCAGGGCACTTCGCCACCATTATTCCATACGGTCCAATATTTGGTTTTCTCATCAACGCGATAGAATACGCGATGACCATTGCGAACATTGCGTATAATTGCACCACGATACTCCTTACCATCAACCTCGATCGGAGCCAGAGTAAATGCAGCGCTGATAGGGCCGTGTCCAACGGGAATGACACCCTCATCTGCAAGATGCTCAAAAGCACCCTCAAGCGGAGTGCGAGTGTCGCTCGGCAGGTTCTGATCGGTCAGTAACCAACGCTCACCGACCGACAGCGTCAAACGATAATCATCGCCCGAACCACCCTCCATAAAGGGAACATTTATCGGCGTATGATAACCGACACCGATAGGCATCGCACTCTTACTGCGATTGAAGAATACCACTGAATGTTCCAGTCCCTTATTCGAAAGACGGAAAATCATCTTGCACTTAAACTCGTGCGGCACGTGGCGGAAGATCACATCATTGGCTGCATTCGAATAGAAGCGAGCCTCGATGAGCACCTCATCATCACTCTCAATTGCCTTCGAAACGACAAATGGCTGCGACTTGATAATGCCGTGATGATATGCGCCCTCGGCCGGAATCGTAACGGGAAAGTCGTAGCTACGACCCTCGAACTCGAAATGAGCTCCCGCTATGCGATTGGGAGGCAACAGCAACGGCAGACCGTAAACGTGCGGACGAACTTTGAAATTCTCGACCTCATCAGCTTTAGGCGTACGAAGAATCTCGATACCGAGACGGGTATTTGCCAAACGAACAAGATTTGCACCTATTGACGGAATAAGTAGGGCAGTGTAGTCCCCCTTTGAGAACTCCACCGCATCCATTCCGTACCAATCTATGCGACGTATCATATTCGCACCTCGTTTTTAGAACAATTTCTCGATCTTTGCTTTCAGGGCCTCTTTCGATGCTGCGCCAACATTCTTATCGACAACTTCGCCACCCTTAACGAATACTACGGTCGGGATGTTGCGAACGCCGAACTTTGCAACTGCATCCTCGCACTCCTCTACATCGCACTTTGCGATAACCACGCGACCATCATACTCTGCCGCCAACTCATCAATAATAGGAGCGATCATACGGCAGGGGCCACACCACTCCGCCCAGAAATCGATCACAACGGGAAGCTCCGAAGAGAGCACCTCCTGAAAATTCTCTTTTGTAATTGCTAATGCCATAACTGTAAATGTTTTAGTTTGTTAATACTTCTTTCTATTTTATACTAAATTTATCTTCCAATCCATTCTCTTTGCAGAAATCGATCATATCGCGAATCGACACCTTATAACTCTTCGAATACATCTGCACCGCGACATTATTCTCAAAATCGACAATCTTGATACGCAATGTAGTTTTACCCTTTGACTTTTTCACACGCTCGATTATGCTATCAGCCAACTTATCGGTCAATTCTGCCAAAGGCAGGGTGATAAACATCTCTTTGATGTGCTCTTCAACTTCGTGCAACTGCATTATTGATGAAATCACCAACTCCATCGAGGGACGATCTGACACGCTATCTTTCGGTTGGAAACGTCGAGGCTGAATCTTACCCTTGACATAGAGCATATAATCATCAAAGAGATACTTTCTCAAATTCTCGTACGCCTTGCCGAATAACGAAAATTTATGAGTCTCGCCACTATAATCCTCCAACGTAAAGCTACCATACGGGCTGCCCTTCTTCGATACGAGATTGGTAACCTCTTTGACCATACCGCCGACCGAAATATCTCTTGGTTTGCTGTTAGAGATATCTTTCAACTCGCTCAATGTGGCCGAGCACATATTTTCAAGAATATATTTATATTCATCAAGCGGATGTGCCGAGAGATAAAGACCGACCACTTCACACTCTTTTTTGAGAGTTTCAATCTTCGACGCTTCCTGACACACGGGAACAGTCGGTCGAGCAACCTCTACGGCCAAATCCATCCCACCAAAGAGACTCTGCATAACATTTTGGCGATCGGCCTGGAATTTCGTGCCATAACGAATCAACTGCTGCAACATTGTATCACCATCGCGCGAACGAAGGTCCTGCGCCGTTAGTTTGCTACGATGGAAATCGATAAGCGAGTCGAAAGCACCAGCATATGCCATATTCTCGATACACTTGCTATTAACCGTCGAGAAATTGACTCGCTCCATAAAGTCGTATAGATCTTTATAATCGCCATTCGTGCGACGCTCGTCGATAATACTCTTAACAGCAGCCTCACCAACGCCCTTTATCGCTGCCAGACCAAATCGCACATTGCCATCCGAATCAGCCGAGAAGTTATGGAAACTCTTATTTACGTTAGGGCCTAAAACATTTATACCCATACGCTTGCACTCGCCCATATAGAGTGTCAACTGTTCAATATTCGAGAGATTTCGGCTCAATACGGCAGCCATATACTCGGCAGGGTAGTTGGCTTTAAGATATGCCGTCTGGAACGCTACCCACGAATAGCACGTAGCGTGCGACTTATTGAACGCATACGAAGCAAACTTCTCCCAATCGGCCCAAATCTTTTCGAGTACCTTGGGGTCGTGTCCATTCTTTTGACCACCCGTAATAAACTTGGGTTTCAGTTCATCCAGCTTATCTTTGAGCTTCTTACCCATAGCCTTGCGCAATGTATCACTCTCACCTCGGGTAAAGCCACCCAACAGACGCGAGAGCAACATCACCTGCTCCTGATATACCGTAATGCCGTAGGTATCTTTCAGATACTTCTCCATAATCGGGATATCATAGACGATAGGCTCCTTACCGTGCTTACGGGCAATAAACTGCGGAATATAATCCATCGGACCGGGACGATAGAGTGCATTCATCGCGATCAGATCCTCGAAGGTCGAGGGCTGCAATTCACGAAGATACTTCTGCATACCGGCAGACTCAAACTGGAAAGTGCCGACAGTACGGCCTTCGCAGTAGAGCTTATATGTAGTCGGGTCGGTAATGATCGAGAAATCGTCAATATCGACCTTAATACCTCTCGTATAGAAGACATTCTCGACGGCATCCTTGATGATTGACAAGGTCTTTAAGCCGAGGAAGTCCATTTTGATTAGACCAGTATCTTCAATGACCGAGCCTTCATATTGCGTAACGAGCATCTTCTCGCCCGTCTCCTTGTCATCAGCTGTCGAAACAGGGACCCAATCAGTAATATCATCACGACAAATAATCGTTCCGCACGCATGAACACCCGTATTACGGACATTGCCTTCGAGCATCTTTGCATACTCGATCGTATCGTGCATGATCGGGTCCTGCGATTGCTCTGCGGCTTTCAATTCAGGCACAAGGTCAATCGCTTGACCGAGATTTTTCACTCGCTTGCCATCGGGAGTCTTTTCAGGGACAAGTTTGCACAAACGATTTGAGTCCTCCAAGGGTAATTTTTGCACACGTGCGACATCTTTAATAGCAGACTTTGTCGCCATCGTGCCATAGGTGATGATATGGGCTACCTTCTCCTTGCCATACTTTTGCGTTACCCAATTCAACACGCGACCACGACCATCATCATCAAAGTCGATATCGATATCGGGCAATGAGATACGATCGGGATTCAAGAATCGCTCAAACAGCAAATCGTATGCAATAGGGTCAATCTGGGTAATACCTAAACAATATGCCACAGCCGAACCCGCCGCAGAACCACGACCCGGGCCAACCGATACATCCAAAAGATCTCGCGCAGCTGCGATGAAATCCTGCACAATCAAGAAGTAGCCCGGGAAACCCATCGTCTTCATAATATGCAACTCGAATGTTAATCGCTCACGTACCTCCTCCGACAACGGATCGCCATAGCGTTTCTTCGCACCAATAAATGTCAAATAAGCAAGATAATCGGCCTCGAACTTAATTCGATAAAGTTTATCATAACCGCCAAGACGCTCGATCTTCTTATGGGCATCCTCCTCGCTCATTACCACATTGCCATTCTCATCGCGAGTGAATTCGTCGAAGAGATCCTTCTCGGTAATGCGCTGACGATACTCCTCCTCGGTGCCAAACTCCTCGGGAATGGCAAAAGTCGGCATAATGGGAGCGTGGTCGATAGAGTAGTGCTCGACCTTATTGCAGATATCTACCGTATTAGCCATTGCCTCTGGCACATCGCCAAAGATTTTAGCCATCTCCTCGCGCGTTTTAAGCCACTCCTGCTTTGAGTATAACATTCTCTTCGGATCGTCAAGATCTTTGCTAGTACTCAAACAGATCAGACGATCATGAGCCTCGGCATTCTCCTCATCGATAAAGTGGACATCATTCGTACAAACGAGTTTGACATCATATTTCTGCGCAAGTCGCTTCAGATGTTCATTGACCTTGAGCTGCATCGGATACGCCTCATGGTTGGCGCGGGCAACAGTCGCCTTATGCAACTGCAACTCCAAATAGTAATCCTCGCCAAAGACTCGCTTATACCAACGCACAGCCTCTTCAGCCTCCTCGAATTGATCGTTGGTGATTCGTTTGGGGATCTCGCCACCAAGACAAGCCGAGCAACAAATCAAACCTTCGTGATATTTCTCCAACTCCGTTCGGTCGGTACGGGGGCGCATATAGAAGCCTTCGGTCCAAGCCTTCGAAACAATTTTAATCAGGTTATGATATCCCGTTGCATTCTTTGCCAGCAGAACCAAGTGATAGCCACTTTGGTCGCCCTTAAAGCTCTTGTCTTTAAGATGCAATGCGCGACGAGCTACATATACCTCACAACCGATAATGGGCTTGAAGTCGGGGACAGCTTCTAACTTTGCGATCTTCTCACGTGCTGTCGATGGACTGAAACCGAACTCCTTATCCATATTTTCGACCTGCTCAACGTGGCTATTAGCCTTTGAATAGGCTACAGCCGCTTCAGGCGAAGTATCTTTATTCTTCTCTAGTTCGACAAGCTCCAATTTACGATCAGCAAGGTATGCCGCCATATCGGCGTGCTCACCCATAAGCGTTTCAAGAGCTGCAAGAAGTTTTTTGAGATTCTTGATTTTATCGTGCTTCTTACCGTTCTGTTTTTTGACATAATTGTAGAACTCCTTGACTCCGAACATATTACCATGATCGGTCAAAGCAATACCGGGCATACCGTCGGCCATAGCCTTATCGACCAGACGCGGAATACTTGCCTGACCGTCAAGGATAGAGTATTGAGAGTGAACGTGTAAGTGTACGAAATTCTGCATCTATATCTTTTCTTGCTTTTAGTTGTGAAGCAAAGATACATAAACTTGCACTAATTTTGCCTATGAATTCGGAGGATTTTATTAACAATATTTTGATGAAAAGTCAAATGCTATGAAAGATACCAAGATGCAACCGACAAAACTCATTGTGATACTCCGATGTAACGACATTGAACGTCTTGCTATAGCGCGTTCAATTCTCGACAATGCAGAGATTTTTTCGACTATACGAAATGAATATATGGCAACGATACTGCCCATTGGAGAGGAGATGGCAGCCGAGTTGCTCGTTGAAGAGAAAGATATCGAACGAGCAACGAAATTATTGAAAAACTTTTTGTGATAGAGTGGTGATAAGGACTTTGTCCGTCAATGGCTACTCATTCCATATCGCCCACGCACGTTCGGCCTGACGTTCGAGCATCATCTGGCCATTCATAGTCTGTGCACCGTTATTTGCACCCCACGCCAAAAAACGCGTTACGGGTGGATTATAGACTAAATCAAACAAAGAATGGCTCTCATTGAGCAGATGATAAGGAATTTCGGGAGCCTCATCTACGTTCGGGAATGTACCTACAGGAGTGGCATTGATAATCAATCCGACCTCTGACATCACGCGGTCATCGATCTGTTCATAGGTCATATTACCACGCATCGGATCGCGCGAAACGATTGCATACTCAATTCCTCGTTCCGCCAGCACATACTGCACCGCTTGCGACGCACCGCCCGTACCAAGCAGCAGGGTAGCGGGACACGCTCCGCCAATCAACGCATCGAGCGAAGAGCGAATTCCATCCACATCGGTATTGTAACCAATAAGTTTGTTATCGACTATCTTAACGCAATTTACAGCGCCTATCTCACGCGCTTCTTTATCTACATCATCGAGGTAGGGAAAGATTTCACGCTTATACGGAATAGTTACATTAAACCCGCGCAGCGAAGGATTCTCGGCCAACATTAGTGGCAGATGGTCAATTGTTGGCAACTCAAAATTCCGATATTCACAATCCGACAACAATGCCTCGGTTGCAAATTTACGAGCAAAATATCCTGCCGAAAACGAATGACCGAGCGTGCGGCCAATCAGACCATAGAGTCGAGCCATAGATTAAGCCTCTTTTTTAATTTGAACGCGCTTGCCAATTAATTCAATAACATAGATCAAGGCAAATCCTGCCACGCAAGACACGATCGCCAGCACCAAATGCGACTCGCTACCCAACACTTCAAACTGCATAGGCGACACATTTGCCTGCGCCAAAGGCTGTTCCACGCCGTGGCTATCGAGATATGTTTCAAGAGTTTGCTTCCATGGCCACACCTTATTGAGCGATCCGATCATAAAGCCCATCAGCATAGTTACCGTAGCATCGTGCCACTTATTAAGCAGCCACGACAACACGTGCGAGAAGATCACAATACCGGCAATTGCGCCAATTGCAAAGAGTAGCAGAACGCCTATGTTTAATTCGGTTACAGCCTCCATAATAAACATATATTTGCCCAACAGAAGCAATATAAATGCACCTGAAATACCTGGCAGAATCATTGCGCAGATTGCAATCGCACCCGAAAGCATAATAAACCACCAATCGTTAGGTGTTGTAGCAGGCGATACCACTGTAATCCAGTACGACAACACCACACCGATCAACATCGTTATCACAGGAGCTACACCCCAGCGATTAACCTCACGCGCGACCATCAAAGCCGATGCGATAATCAAACCGAAGAAGAACGACCAAGTAATAATCGGATGATTTTCGAGCATATAGGTCATCAGACGAGCCATCGTAAGAATTGCCACACCGATACCTGCAATTAGCGAGAAGAGAAATTTACCATTAATCTTCTCGAAGAATTGGCGAAATTTGCCTGTAAAAAAGAGTTTCAATGCCTCGATGTCAAGACTTTTAATCGAGTCGAGTAACTCTTCGTAGATACCAGATATAAAAGCGATTGTACCGCCCGAAACACCCGGCACGACATCAGCCATTCCCATTGCACAGCCCTTCAGGCCGACCATGAAATATTTTTTCATTGTTGTCCGATTTTTCTTGATTGTTACCCTGCAAAGATACGCCTTTCATTGCAACCGACAAAACAAAAATCATTAATCTGACAAAAATGGCTTTTTACTCCAAATTAATAACTATATTTGTGAGTTAAAATCAACCTTTCGAACAACAATGAGAAAAAGAGCACTCTTGCTGATGGCGACACTGACTATCTGCTCCTATCAGCTTTTTGCCCAAAATGACAAACAATTATTAAGTATTATCCCCGAGCCTGTCGAAGTGTCGATCAAGGGAGATAGTAGTTATATGCTTCTGCGTGGCACCGCAATTCGCACCGAGGCTGATTTGCAATTTCCCGCACAATATCTGGCCGATTATATTGACCAATATTTAGGTATCCCGCTACAAGTTTTATTGCCACAGCCCGAAAAACGTCGCACAAAGCAGAGTGCAATGACCGAGTCTATATCGCACGGCATACATCTTGTCAATCTTCGCAATGGTGATATCGAAGGGGGTTATCGTTTGCGCATAACACTCGATAAGGGGGTCGAGATCGAAGGCAACGATGCGGCAGGTGTATTCTATGGCGTTCAGACGCTGATCCAACTATTGCCGACACAAGCCGGTATTCTGCCCAAACTACCCGAGGTTGAGATAGTGGATTATCCGCGCTTTGGGTATCGCGGCATGCATCTTGACGTTGTACGCCATTTCTTCCCAATTGAGTACATTAAGCGTTATATTGACTATATGGCTCTGCATAAGCTCAACTATTTCCATTGGCACCTGACCGATGACCAGGGTTGGCGCGTAGAGATTAAATGTCGTCCCGAATTGACTGCAGTCGGCGCATATCGCAATGGCGAGATTGAGGGCATGTTCCCCGGTAAATATAAATATCTACCTTATGGCGGATATTACACACAGGAGCAGATTCGCGAAGTGATTGATTACGCTGCTGAAAGACACATTACCATTGTCCCAGAGATCGATATTCCAGGACATTGTATGGCCGTTTTAGCTACCTATCCCCATTTCAGCACTACACCTGAAAAAGTCGAGGGTTGTGCTCCGACTTGGGGTATCTACAATCGTCGAAATAATGTACTTGCTCCATCGGGTGAGGTTTTCAAATTCTTGACAGATGTATTTAACGAGCTGTGCGATCTCTTTCCTTCGCAGTATATCCATCTCGGAGGTGATGAGTGTGCAAAGAAGTGGTGGCAGGAATCGGCTACCACTCAAGAGTTTATGCGCGCAAATAATATCAAAGACGAGAAGGCTCTGCAAAGCTACATCGTTCATTACGTTCAGCGCGTAATCGAGGCGAAGGGCAAGACCGCAATCGGTTGGGATGAGGTGCTCGAAGGTGGCATCTCGAAAGATTGTATCATTATGAATTGGCGACGACCGACATACGGAGCAAATGCTTTGCAGGCGGGAAATCGTACAATTTTCACCTGCTCACAATGGTCATATTTCAATGTCAAAGAGAGTCGTTCGCAACACGAAATCGGCCCACGCGGACCTATGTCGCTCGAAAAGGTTTACGGTTTTGAACCTCTCGCCGATACTTTGACCGTAGCACAGCAGGAACTTGTTATGGGTATTCAGGGTTGCCTATGGACCGAATATATTCAGAATACGTGGAAGGTCGAATATAGTCTGTTCCCTCGTATTTCGGCTCTTGCCGAGAATGCTTGGTCGCCACGCGAAAAAAAGAGTTGGGAGAAGTTCTCGCAGAAAATTATTCGACAATTCGATCGCTATGAGTTGTGGGGTATTCGTTACAATGACACATTCCTCCGCCAGCAGGATATTGTTCGCGCACGATAGTGGAATACGAAGATTATCGTAACCATTAAAAAGATGAGAGGCACTGCCATTTGGCGGTGCCTCTCGCTTGTTTGGAATATATCCTTACGACTATGATTAATAGTTCTCCTTCTTGGGCTCGAAGTACGACTGCGGATGCAGACAAGCGGGGCAAGCCTTGGGAGCCTCCTCTGCCTCTACAATATAGCCACAGTTACGGCACTGCCACCAAATCTTACCATCACGACGGAAGAAATCGCCATCGGTAATGCGGCTCAACAGTTTCAAGTAGCGCTTCTCGTGCTCTGCCTCGACGGTCGAAATTGCGCGGAATGCAGCAGCTACTGCGGGGAAACCCTCCTCCTCAGCGATCTTTGCGAACTCGGGATAGAGTACGTCCCACTCCTCATTCTCGCCCATTGCAGCTGCGAGAAGGTTCTCGGTAGTTGTACCAATCTTACCTGCGGGGTAGGTTGCGGTAATGGTTACATCGCCACCTTCGAGGAACTTGAAGAAACGCTTTGCGTGCTCCTTCTCCTGCTCGGCAGTTTCCATAAATACAGCAGCAATCTGCTCGTAACCCTCCTTCTTTGCTACGCTTGAGAAGAAGGTGTAACGAGTGCGTGCCTGCGACTCACCAGCGAATGCTTTGAGCAAGTTCTGCTCGGTCTGTGTACCTTTAAGACTTTTCATATTTTCTGTTTGTTTTGAGAGATTTGTTATCAATTTTATTACTGCAAATATAGCGATAAAATTTCTAATTTTATACTCTTTGATCGATTCTTTATTCTTATACGACCATTTGTTTTACTTATAACAATTAGTTGTAAGGGTGTTATGATTGATTGTTGAGTAAAATTTTGTATCTTTGTCCGAATATTCGCAAATAAATACATATTCAAGGTAAATAATTAATAAAATATAGATATATGGCAGACGAAAAAATTATCTTTTCAATGGTCGGTGTGAGCAAAACATTCACCAACCAGAAAAAGGTTTTGAACAACATCTACCTCTCGTTCTTCTATGGCGCAAAGATCGGCATCATCGGTCTGAACGGATCGGGTAAATCAACCCTGATGAAGATCATTGCAGGTATCGACAAAAACTATCAGGGCGAGGTGGTATTCTCACCCGGTTACACCGTTGGTTACTTGGAGCAGGAGCCCCAGCTTGACGACACGAAGACTGTACGCGAGGTAGTCGAGGAGGGTTGCGCCGCTACTGTAGCCCTCTTGAAGGAGTACGAGGAGATCAACAATAAATTTATGGAGCCGATGAGCGACGACGAAATGGCGCGCCTCATCGAGCGTCAGGGCGAGCTGACCGAGTTGATTGACCAAGTGAATGGTTGGGAGCTGGATAGCGTTTTGGAGCGTGCGATGGACGCTCTGCGCTGTCCCGATGCAGATCAATTGGTGAAGGTATTGTCGGGCGGTGAGCGTCGCCGCGTGGCATTGTGCCGTCTGTTATTGCAGCAGCCCGATGTGCTTCTGCTCGACGAGCCGACCAACCACCTCGATGCCGAAAGTATCGATTGGCTGGAGCAGCACTTGCAGCAGTATAAGGGTACGGTTATCGCCGTTACGCACGACCGATACTTCTTGGATAATGTTGCAGGTTGGATCTTGGAGCTCGACCGTGGCGAGGGTATTCCCTGGAAGGGTAACTACTCGGGCTGGCTCGACCAGAAGTCGAAGCGTCTGGCAATGGAGGAGAAGCAGGAGAGCAAGCGTCGCAAGACTTTGGAGCGTGAGTTGGAGTGGGTGCGCATGAGTCCCAAGGCTCGCCATGCAAAGAGTAAGGCTCGTCTGTCGGCATACGATAAGATGTTGAACGAGGATACAAAGCAAAAGGAGGAAAAGCTCGAAATCTTCATCCCGAATGGTCCGCGTCTGGGTAATGTCGTAATCGAAGCGCAGGATGTGAGCAAGGCGTTTGGCGACCGCGTGTTGTATGAAGGTCTGAATTTCTCGCTGCCTCCCGCAGGTATTGTCGGAGTAATTGGTCCCAACGGTACGGGTAAAACTACACTGTTCCGTATGATTATGGGTTTGGAAGAGCCTACATCGGGTAGCTTCCGCGTAGGCGAGACCGTTAAGTTGGCCTACGTTGATCAGCAGCACAAGTCGATCGATCCCGAGAAGAGCGTATATGAAGTTATTTCACAGAATAGCGATTTGATTACTTTGGGTAACCGCACAATCAATGCTCGCGCATACGTTTCGCGTTTCAACTTCTCTGGTACCGACCAAGAGAAGAAGTGTGGTATGTTGTCGGGCGGCGAGCGCAATCGCCTGCATCTGGCATTGGCTCTCAAAGAGGAGGGTAACGTACTGCTGCTCGATGAGCCGACCAACGATATTGATGTAAATACTCTGCGTGCATTGGAGGAGGGTTTGGAAAACTTCGCAGGTTGCGCCGTTGTAATCTCGCACGACCGTTGGTTCCTGGACCGTATCGCTACGCACATTCTCTCGTTCGAGGGCGACTCGAAGGTTGTATTCTTCGAGGGCTCGTATTCGGAGTACGAGGAGCACAAGCGCGCAATGGGCGAGGATACCACACCTCACCGCGTTAAGTATCGCAAACTGATGGAGTAAAATTTTATTCAGATTATATTCGTTTAGACAAATGGCACAAAAACCATCAATACCAAAGGGCACACGCGACTTCTCGCCCGCCGAGATGACACGTCGTACCTATATATTCGACACAATTAAAGATGTGTTTAGCACCTTTGGCTACGCGCCTCTCGAAACTCCCGCAATGGAGAATCTCTCGACATTGCTCGGCAAGTACGGCGAGGAGGGCGACAAGTTGCTCTTCAAGGTGCTCAATTCGGGCGACTTCGCAGCAAAAGTACAAGCAGACGAGCTCTCGAACTCGAATGCGCTGGCAGCAAAGATCTGCGAGAAGGGTCTGCGTTACGACTTGACCGTTCCCTTTGCTCGCTACGTTGTTCAGCACCAGAACGAGATTTCGTTCCCCTTTAAGCGTTATCAAATTCAGCCCGTATGGCGCGCTGATCGTCCGCAGAAGGGTCGCTATCGCGAGTTCTATCAGTGCGATGTCGATGTGATCGGCTCTCGCAGTTTGATGAACGAAGTGGAGTTGATAAGCATTGTTGAGCGCGTGTTCAGCAAACTCAACATTCGTGTCATCTTGAAGATGAACAATCGCAAAATCCTATACGGCATCGCCGAGACCATTGGCCACGCAGACAAGATGATCGATATCACCGTTGCAATCGATAAGTTGGAGAAGATTGGCCTCGACGCTGTTAATGCCGAACTCATCGAGCGCGGAATTGATGCAGAGGCGGTAGCTCGTCTGCAACCGATTTTGGAGTTGACGGGCGACAACATGTCGAAACTTGACAAACTCGAAGAGGTTATCGGTGAAAGCGAGACGGGTCGCAAGGGTATCGAGGAGATGCGAACTATCTTTAGACTTATCAAGGATTTGGATATCTATCTCGATGTAGAGCTCGACCTGTCGCTGGCACGCGGTTTGAACTATTATACAGGTGCTATCTTCGAGGTTAAGGCGGTTGACTACGCCATTGGTAGCATTTGCGGTGGCGGTCGCTACGACGACTTGACAGGCATTTTTGGTTTGTCAGGCATGTCGGGCGTAGGTATCTCGTTCGGTGCAGATCGTATCTATGACGTTATGTGCGGATTGGATCTGTTCCCCTTGCACGCAACGATTTCAACAAGCGCATTGTTTGTAAGTCTTGGCGAGCAGGAGCAGTTAGCAGCTATGCGTGCAGCCGATATGTTGCGCAAAGAGGGTGTTCAAACAGAGGTCTATCCCGATATTTGCAAAATGAAAAAACAGATGGAGTACGCCAACCGTCGCGGTATTCCATATGTTATTATCATCGGTAGCGACGAGTTGGCAGAGAATAAGGCGACGATCAAAGATATGGAGAGTGGCAAACAGTATAAAGTTGCCACGGAAGAGATCGTAGCATACGTCAAATATGCCTATGGCGTATTAATGGACTAACGAGATGAAGCGATTGCTTGCGATATTATTAGCTTTAACTTTGAGTCTTGGAGCGACTGCACAAAGCACCGCAACCGAGACTCAACCGAAGGCTGATCCGTCGCAGCAATTGCAAAAACTCGTTCAATTCTATCGCTATCTGGTCGGTTTCTATATCGATGAAGTGGATAGTGGCAAGTTGGTTGAAGATGCCATTGTCAAAGTACTTTCGGAATTAGACCCGCACTCGACATATATTAATGCCGAAGAGATGACGGGTGTGCGCGAAGATTTCGATGGTAGTTTCAGCGGTATCGGTGTCGAATTTCGCGTTATGGATGACACCGTGCGCATTGTCAATACAATTGCAGGTGGCCCTTCGGCCGATGTCGGCATACTTCCCAACGATAGAATTGTCAAAGTCAATGGCGAATCGATTGTTGGCGTTAAGCAGACCGAAGTTCCCAAACTACTACGAGGCAAAGAGGGTACTAAAGTCGATATCGAGGTGGTACGACACGGTGTAGCGGAGCCTTTGGGTTTTACGATTGTGCGCCGCCAGATTCCGATCAATTCGGTCGATGCTGCATATATGATTACGCCCAAAACGGCCTATATTAAGGTTAACCGCTTTGCTCGTAAGACGATGGATGAATTTGTCGAGGCAATGGATAAAATGCCTAATGCCAAACAGGTGATACTCGATCTGCGCAGTAATAGCGGTGGTTTGATTGAGCCCTCGATCGAAATGGCAGGCTACTTTCTTCCAAAAGACCGCGAAGTGGTTTCGACCGAAGGTCGCGTTATTCCGAAAGAGAGTTACAAAGCCCGCAAGGGTGGTGTATTTACCAGAGGTGAGGTCATAGTTCTTATAGATGAGTTCTCGGCTTCGGCAAGCGAGATTGTTTCGGGTGCATTGCAGGATTGGGATCGTGCCACGATCATTGGTCGTCCAAGTTTCGGAAAGGGGCTGGTACAGCGACAGATACCTATGGTCGATGGTTCGGCTGTACGTCTGACCGTCGCTCGTTATCATACGCCAACAGGGCGAGTAATACAGCGCCCATTCGAAAATGGCAAACGCGAGGAATACTACGCAAATCTCACCAAGCGTCTCTCTGAAGAGTTGCCTCTTGATTCAGCTACACTTGACTCACTACCCAAATATAGAACTCTAATTAAAGGTCGCACGGTTTATGGCGGTGGTGGTATTATGCCGGACATTATCGTTAAAAGCGACACAAGCGACTACTCGGATTATTGGGCCGAGTTGAGCCGTCGCGGCATTTTGGCAGAGTTTGTGGTCGATTATCTTGATATGCATCGTTCAGAGTTGGAAAGCCAATTCTCTACCGACGATCAGTTTGTCGGGGAGTTTGAGGTAGGCGATGAGATGATCGAATCTATGGTAGTCTTTGCCGAAGGTAGAGGAATAGCTCGCAACGATGAAGAGTTAGCGATATCACACAGGTCGATAGCTGAAATTACGAAGGCGCTAATAGCACAACGTCTATGGGATTCCACAGCCTACTTTAAGGTGGTAAATCGCACAAATAACATCGTAAAACGCGCCCTGGAAACACTCTCCGTAAAATAATTTTAATTTTTAACTTGCTGATTACACGCCTATTCTATCAAGGAGTGTTAATTTTTGAGGCTTTTGATTTCCATTTTTAGCCAATTTGTTATATTTTTACACCTAAATTAACACTTAAGATACATGTTGGAGAACCATCAGAGAATAGAAGAAAATTTGGAAGATCAGATCTACACCAAAGCAATTAAAGCTGGACGTAGGACCTATTTCTTCGACGTTAAAGCCACTCGAGGTGATGACTATTTTATCACCATTACCGAGAGTCGCAAACGTACGGCTCCGAATGGAGATGCAGTTTATGACCGTCGAACAATGTTCTTATATAAAGAAGACTTTGATAAATTCGAAAATGGTTTATTAGATGCCATTGACTTTATCAAGCGTAGCAAACCTGAATTATTTAATACTGACGGCACGCTAATAAAGCAGGATAATTACAATGCCGCTTCGATCGACGAAGAGTTCGACAAGTTGTAGTTAACAGAAAACCCAACAATAAAGCCTCGACTATCCTTTGTGGAGTCGAGGCTTTATTGTTTAGAGCGATAGACCCTCTTCTGATGATTTTTCAAAGGCTCATTCTATTTCTTTGAGGCTTTAATCGGCAGGCGCTCCCATAACCAGCGAGGAATACAACTCCACACCGAGGTCAAAATTGCATATCGCCAATCAATTACAGCCACACGACGACGGTTGAGAATAGCTCGCACGATACGTTTCGCCGCATAAGGTGTCTGCATCAACATCGGATAGTTATGTCCATCGGTATCAAGTAGCGGGGTAGCAACAAATCCCGGGCGAATGTCGGTGAATGAAATATCGTTCTTTGTAATTGCACATTGCTGGGCAAGCGACTGGATATAGCAATTCTGCATACGTTTTGTCGCCGAATAGGCAGGAGCTGCGCCAAGACCTTTTGTACCTGCGATACTCGACACTACGGCTATTTGTGCGCCTTTTACACCATTATCTCTGAAATAACGATATGCACAACCAACCATTCGACAAAAACCCTCGCAATTTACACGAACGGTATTCAGTTCAATCGTCGAATCAAGAGGAATATTATTTTTGCCAATACCCGAAACGTGAAAATAGATATCAAGGCCGCCCATCTGATCGATCAATGTCAGCAACTGCGCATCGGCATCCGGTTGGGTGATATCGATTGTAGCTGCAAAAACGCGATCGGGAGCAATCTTGCGAATTGCGTCAAGAGCCTCTGTACGACGGCCGCAAACACCTACTTTATATCCTCGCGAGATAAAATCTTCGGCACAAGCACGACCCAAACCCGAAGTCGCGCCCATTATAATTATTCGTTTTTCCATATCTCTATTTTGTTTTGAGCAATGTTTTACAATCATTAATAAATTGGTTATATCGATAACGCGCAGCAGAGTTCATCGTAAGCGTATCTCCAACCGAAGGGGGTAAGATGCGATATTCGGGACATAGCACCCATATAGGTATCGCCTCTACCGACATCGATACCGGAGCATCAGCCACACGCGACAATCGGACCCCTGCCAACAAGCCGCCGTCGCTATATCGCCACTGCTGATTTGAGACCATATTTCCCAAAGAATAGACCACGCTCCAACGGCACGTGCTATCGCTTTCGATCGGCTGCGCTACGTGCGGATGACTGCCAATTATAAGTTCGACTCCTTGACGACGGCAGAAATCGGCAATAGCTCGCTGCGTGCGATTTGGTTTGCGTTGATACTCCTCGCCCCAATGTATCATCACGCATGTTGCGTCTGCCTTCGATTGATCAACCATTGCAATATCGGCAGCCATTTGGATTGTATCGATGCGATTTACAACCACTCCTCGCGGGGTAGGGATACCATTTGTTCCGTAGGTATAGTTCAACAAAGCCAACGTAAAGCCATTCGCTGAAAGGTATAATGGTTGGTTTTGGTTCTGCGACAATGAATCAATATAAGCTCCCGCATATTTAATTTCAAGGCTATCGAGTATCCCGATAGTCGATCGTAAGCCAGAGGCTCCACGATCGCAAATATGATTATTGGCAAGTCCAACTGCATCCACACCGATATCACGAAGCGTTACAGCCAGCTCGGCAGGCGAACGAAACATCGGATAGCCCGTATATGGAGTTTGGTGCGAAAGGGTAGTTTCAAGATTCACCACTGCTATATCGGCATCACGTAAGATAGGGGCTACATATTCAAACGAGCGTTCGAATGAATATGTGCCATCCACGCACTTGGCAGCCGTTAATTGAGGAGTATGAGCCATTACATCGCCACCAAACACAATGCGCACACGACGTACCGCAGGTGATGGATGAATAGCCACTGCATAGGCCGTTGCCACTAATTTTCGCATTGGGACCACATACTCGATATAGAAGACCTCACCCGCTGTCAATGCAACAAGCAGTAATGTATAAAATATCGACAGAAATATTCTCATTATGGACTATTATGGCGTTATCGCAATAAAATAGATTCAAAAATAAGAATAAATCTCTATATTTGTGCATTATTAATTCGTTTTTATGCAGTTTTTAGCAGAACATAATCTCGAAGGTGTGATCATCGGATTGCTCACATTCTTCATTATCGGATTGTTTCATCCTTTGGTCATCAAAGGAGAATACTATTTCGGTGTTCGTTGTTGGTGGGTATTTCTCATTATGGGAATCATTGCACTCATTGCAGCCTTAATGATTAAAAGCGTTATGTGGTCGGCGATATGTGGAGTTGTCGGGTTCTCTTCATTTTGGAGTATTGGAGAGCTATTCGAGCAAAGACGACGCGTTGAGCGTGGATGGTTTCCAAAGAACCCTAAACGTAAATAATAACAAAATAAGCACCGAGTCATAGGCTCGGTGCTTATTTTGTATAGATATTAGCAATGATTTAGAAGTTGTATTTAACCATCGCCTGAATACGATTAGCGCTATTCTTATTGCTGCTCATATCCTTACGAATTCCGTGCAGATATTCCACAGCCACCTCGAATCGAGGAGTAATATGACAGAATAGGTTGCCAAAGATATATTGAGCACGACGATACTGGTTAGGCGACCAATAACCATCTTTACGCTGAACTGTAACATCCGAATAACCACCAGTTATCTGCAACCAATTGGTAATATTAAACTGTCCGGCTGCCATCCATGCATACATCGGCAACGTGCGCAACTTCGTAGGGTCATCCGTACCAACGACCAAATCCATACCTGATCCATTCAAATCCTGAATGTAGGGGGTAATACCCTTACCATAAACGCCATTGAAATAGGTGTTCCAACGATCGCCAATTGCGACATTACCACTCAATTGAACGCCCCAACCAAACTCTGCCTGATTCTCACCTTTGGTTAGGTTGTGATAGTACATATCACGAAGAACACCCGTTACGCGAACGTGGCTATTGGCACGACGACCCCAACTATACTGCACATACATCGGGAAATCGGGAACACGCTGATTAATCGGAGTGAAAGTTTCGCCATA
>JAFPAT010000015.1 GCA_017425655.1 Rikenellaceae bacterium
GATTTGAGCAAGTATGGAATCACCGACGTTGTCGAGATTCTGCACAACCCTTCGTACGAGACACTCTATGAGGAGGAGACCAAAGAGGGTCTGACCGGCTTTGACAAGGGCGTTGAGACGGAGCTCGGCGCTGTAAACGTAATGACCGGTATCTACACCGGCCGTTCGCCCAAGGACAAGTTCTTTGTAAAGAACGAGGCTAGCGAGAATACCGTTTGGTGGACTTCGGACGAGTACAAGAACGACAACAAGCCCTGCTCGGAGGAGACTTGGGCAGAGTTGAAGAAGCTCGCTATCAAGCAGCTCTCGGGCAAGCGTCTGTTCGTAATGGATACCTTCTGCGGTGCAAACCCCGCTACTCGTTTGAAGGTTCGTTTCATTATGGAGGTTGCTTGGCAGGCTCACTTCGTTAAGAATATGTTCATCCGTCCCACCGAGGAGGAGTTGGAGGCTTACGGCGAGCCCGATTTCGTATCGTTCAACGCTTCGAAGGCAAAGGTTGAGAACTTCGCAGAGCTCGGCCTGAACTCGGAGACCGCTACCGTATTCAACCTGGCTTCGAACGAGCAGGTTATCCTCAACACTTGGTATGGTGGTGAGATGAAGAAGGGTCTGTTCTCGATTATGAACTACCTGCTGCCCCTGCGCGGCATTGCTTCGATGCACTGCTCGGCTAATACCGATATGAACGGTGAGAACACCGCTATCTTCTTCGGTCTGTCGGGTACCGGTAAGACTACCCTTTCGACCGATCCCAAGCGTCTGCTTATCGGCGACGACGAGCACGGCTGGGATGACGAGGGCGTATTCAACTTCGAGGGCGGTTGCTATGCAAAGGTTATCAACCTCTCGAAGGAGGCTGAGCCCGATATCTTCAACGCTATCAAGCGCGACGCTCTGCTCGAGAACGTAACTGTTGACGAGAACGGTAAGATCGACTTCACCGACAAGAGCGTAACCGAGAACACTCGTGTTTCGTACCCCTTGTACCACATCAACAACATCGTTAAGCCCGTATCGAAGGCTCCCGCTGCAAAGAAGGTTATCTTCTTGTCGGCTGACGCATTCGGCGTACTGCCTCCCGTTTCGATCCTGACTCCCGAGCAGACCAAGTACTACTTCCTGTCGGGCTTCACCGCAAAGTTGGCAGGTACCGAGCGTGGTATCACCGAGCCCACTCCGACCTTCTCGGCTTGCTTCGGTGCTGCATTCCTTTCGTTGCACCCCACCAAGTACGGTGAGGAGCTGGTGAAGAAGATGCAGGCTTCGGGCGCAACCGCTTACTTGGTAAATACCGGTTGGAACGGTACCGGCAAGCGTATCTCGATCAAGGATACCCGCGGTATCATCGACGCTATCCTCGATGGCTCGATCGACAAGGCTCCTACCAAGTCGATTCCCTACTTCGATTTCACTGTTCCTACCGAGTTGCCGGGTGTTGATCCCGCAATCCTCGACCCCCGCGACACCTACGCAGAGGCTTCGCAGTGGGAGGTTAAGGCACAGGATCTGGCTGGCCGCTTCGTGAAGAACTTCTCGAAGTTCACCACCAACGAGGAGGGTAAGAAGTTGGTTGAGGCTGGTCCGAAGCTCTAATCAAAGGATTCATCAACTGATTCTTTATAACGAAGGGTGCTCCCGAAACGGAGCACCCTTTTTTTTGTTCGGCATAGGCGAGAAAACGCCTCAACAACACCTCAACAACGCCTCAAAAAAATATGGGACACCTCATCGGTGTCCCATATCTCTTATATCTACTCGCAGCAAAGGCGAGATATTCGCTCGTTATACAAAGGGAGCCTTAACAACCTCTGCTTTAATCAGTCGTCCGCGAATCACAACCGCAATCTGCGAGCCGACAGCAGCGTGAGCCGTCTTGACGTAGCCCATACCGATACCCTCGCGCAGCGTGGGCGACATCGTACCCGACGTTACAACACCGATAACATTGCCCTCCGTGTCGGCCAACTCGTAACCGTGGCGAGGAATACCGCGCTCAATCATCTTGAAGGCAACCAACTTACGCTCAACACCTTCGGCCTTCTGCTTTGCCAGCACCTCGCGGTCGATGAACTCCTTGCCCTCTACGAACTTGGTAATCCAACCCAGACCAGCCTCGATGGGCGAAGTGGTGTCGTCGATATCGTTGCCATAGAGGCAGAAGCCCTTCTCCAAACGCAGAGTGTCGCGCGCACCCAGGCCGATATTCTTCAAACCAAACTCCTCGCCGGCCTTCCACATTGCCTCCCAGAGTTTGTCGGCATCTTCGTTAGCAACGTAGATCTCGCAACCACCCGCACCGGTGTAACCCGTAATCGAGAGAATTGCATCCTTAATACCAGCGATCTCGGTCTTGCAAAAGGTGTAGTAGGTCATATCCTCGATAGCCTCGGGACACATCTTCTGCACGAGTTTCATCGCCATCGGACCCTGAATAGCCAGCTGGCAGATCTCGTCAGAAGCGTTGTAGAGCTCCTTGCCGGCCTCCATACCGAAAGCCTTGCCCTGCTCGCAGATGTGAGCCCAATCCTTGTCGATGTTGGCTGCATTGACAACCAGCAGATAGGTCAGTTCGTCGATGCGATAGACCAAAATATCATCGACGATACCGCCCTTACCATTAGGGAAGCACGAGTACTGCACCTTGCCGTCAAACAACTTCGAAACGTCGTTCGAGGTGATGTGCTGCAAGAACGGAAGAGCCTTCGGGCCCTTAACCCAGATCTCGCCCATATGGCTTACATCGAATACGCCCACACCGTTACGAACGGTAGCGTGCTCGTCGTTAATGCCCGAAAACTCGATGGGCATATTGTAACCCGCAAACTCGGCCATTTTGGCACCTGCTGCGATGTGATACTTTGTGAAAGGAGTGATTTTCATTGTGTTATAGTTTTTAAGATTATTTTTCGGTTGTAGTGTCGGTCGCAGGGGCAGTTGCAGCGGGGCGTTCGCGGCGTTTGAGTGCCAACGAGGGACAACGCTTGAACTCCTTCGAGCGATCGAACAGATAGCGATAGGTTACGTGTTGCTTGTGGCGGTTGGCGCAGACAAACTTCTCGACCATACGCATCATCACGGGGTTGAAATCGCCGATCCAAGCCAATTCGAGCGACTTGTAGGGCTGGTGTCCCTGCTCGACGATCTTCTCGAAGGCGCGCATCATACCCGACTCGACACCCTTGCCCTGCTGCTCGGGCGTAACGCCAAAGATCAGGCCAAAGGCACGATCGACCTTCTTGGCTACTTTCAGTTCCCACAGGAATCGCAACTTATTGACAATGCCGAACTTACCGTTGAATTTACCAATAATGCGGTTGATATCGGGAATCATAATGAAGAATCCGATGGGCTCCTCATTGTAGTAGGCGAAATAGACCAGCTCGGGGTCAATAATCGGGCGCAACGAGTTCATCAACTTGCGAGCGTGCGCCTCATCCATCTGTGGAACGCCCGTGAACATCGACCACGCCTTGTTATAGACCGAGCGGAAGTCCTCGATCACGCGATCCAAATCCTCCATTCGGATATGCTCGAAGCGATATTCGGGTTGCTCCTCCAATCGTTTCACGCGGGCATAGACCGCCTCGGACATCGTTCCTGCACTGATCTCGCGGGCGTAGGTATGCTGGTTGAAGTAGGTCTGGAAACCATACTCCTCGAAAAATGCCTGATAGTAGGGCATATTGTAGGGGTTGCCATAGAGCGGCTGATGCTCAAAGCCATTGATGAGCAGACCCCACCACTGGTCGCGCGAGCCGAAATTGATCGGGCCATCCATCGCCTCCATTCCATTCTCCGAGAGCCACTCGCGGGCAGCATCGAAGAGCGCGAAAGCCACCTCACGGTTGTCGATCGCCTCGAAGAAACCGCAACCACCCGTCGGCTGTTCGTAGTCGAGCATAGCGGTTTTGCGGTTGAAGAATGCGGCGATGCGACCTACGCACACGCCCTTCTCATCAAAGGCCAACCAACGATGAGCCTCGCCACCGTTGAACGAGTCGTTACGCTTGGGATCGAAGACCGATTGAATATCATCATCAAGCGGGCAAACCCACGCGGCATTTCCCTTGTAGAGCTGCTTGGGCAGATCAAGGAATATGCGTTCATCGCGAGGTGTTGCGACCACCTTCAAAGTATATTTCATAGCCGTAGTAGTTTTAATTTTCAAAAAACTATAGCAAATATACGCAATATTTTTTACTTTTGTCTGTATAGATGCGATTAATATTATGAACAATACGATTAATTCGACCTCGCAGCTCGATACGACCTGCTCGGTGCCGTTCCGTTTTATGCGCCACCGAATCCACAAAATCCTGCTCGTTTGTTGCAGCTACGATGGCTATATTCTCGAAGAGGATGGCCACATCGAGGCACAGATCAATCAGGAGTATATGGATCTCAACATGAGTAATCCGCCATCGCTGACGCGCGTAAGTTCTACGGCCGAGGCCCTCGAACGGTTGGAATCGGAGGGCGGTTTCGACTTTATCCTGACGATGTACAACGTGGGTGAGCCCGATGTGTTTGCCTTCTCGCGCATCGTCAAGGAGCGTTATCCGAAGGTGCCCGTGGTGTTGCTGACAAGCTTCTCGAAGGATATCTATCGCCGTATCGAGGAGCAGGACCGCACGGCTCTCGACTACATCTTCTGCTGGCACGGTAACGCCGACCTGATCATTGCCATCATCAAGCTGATCGAGGATCGAATGAATGCCGACAAAGACATCTTGGAGGGAGGTGTGCAGTCGATCCTGCTGGTCGAGGACTCGATCCGTTACTACTCGACCTACCTGCCCGCGATCTATAAACTCGTATTGTTGCAAAACAGTGAATTCCTGAAAGATGCATATAACGAGCAGCAGCAGATTCTGCGTAAGCGTGCCCGCCCGAAGATCCTTCTGGCGACCAACTACGAGGATGCTGTACGCCTCTACCAGCGATACAAGAACAATCTGCTCGGCGTAATTTCGGACATCGGTTTCCCGCTGCGCCCGACCGATAAGAGCAGCGACGAGCGCAAGGATGCAGGCATCGAACTTTCGCGCCTGATTCGCGCCGACAATCCGCTGATGCCCATTCTGTTGCAGTCGTCGGAGGAGTGTTTTCGTGCCGAGGCCGAGCGACTCGATGTGGGCTTTATCCACAAAAATTCAAAGACGTTGCATGAGGAACTTTCCGACTATATCGGTCGCGAGTTCGCCTTTGGCGACTTCATCTTCAAGGATCCCGTCAATGGCACCTTCATCGGTCGCGCAAAGGACCTGCGCGATATGCAGAAGTTGATCGACTCGATTCCCGATACCGTTTTCGAGTACCATACCTCGCAAAATCACCTCTCGAAGTGGCTCTATGCACGTGGTCTGTTCCCATTGGCTGCGGCAATTCGCGCCCTCGACCGCGCACATTTCGACTCGATCGAGGAGCATCGACAGAAGCTCGTTGCGCTCATCCGCGACTACCGCACAATGCTCGGTCAGGGTGTGGTGGCACGTTTCGATCCCGATTCGTATAGCAGTGCCATCGGTTTTGCCCGCGTAGGCGAGGGCTCGCTCGGTGGCAAGGCCCGCGGTTTGGCTTTCATTAACAGCATGTTACAGAAGTATCACGAGTACAATAAGTACGACGATATTCGAATACTCATTCCGCGCACGATCGTCATCGCAACCGACTATTTCGACCGCTTCATCAAGGAGAACGAACTGCAATATGTCATCACCTCGGATATGAGCGACGAGGAGTTGCTCTCGGAGTTCGTGGCGGCACGTCTGCCCGAACAGCTGATTGCCGAGTTGCGCGCATATCTTGCGACGGTCAATTATCCGTTGGCTATTCGTTCGTCGTCGAAGCTCGAAGACTCGCACTATCAGCCCTTTGCAGGCATCTATTCGACATATATGATCCCCAACACCGAGGACAAGAGCCAGATGTTGCGATTGTTGAGCAAGGCGATCAAGAGCGTCTATGCCTCGGTCTATTTCGCCGCCAGCCGCGCCTACATCGCCACCTCGTCAAATCTGTTGAGCGAGGAGAAGATGGCCGTTATCGTGCAGCAGGTGTGTGGCACATTGGAGGATGGCTACTTCTTCCCGACATTGTCGGGCGTTGCACGCTCGATCAACCACTACCCCATAGGCGACGAACGTCCCGAGGAGGGTATAGTCAATATCGCTCTCGGTCTGGGTAAGATGGTGGTCGAGGGAGGTCAGACGCTCCGCTTCTCGCCTCGTTACCCGCAGAAGGCATTGCAGACTTCGACCCTCGAACTGACATTGCGCGACACTCAACGCGAGTTCTACGCCCTCGATATGCGCCCCTCGTCGTTCCATATTTCGAGCGACGATTCGGTCAATCTGGCCCGTCTTTCAGTTACCGATCACTCGTCAATGCGCAACGTGCTGCACGCCTCTTCGACGTGGAATATGCTCGAAAACACGCTCTCCGAGTCGCCCTACGATAAGGGTCGTAAGTTGATCACCTTCAATCGAATGTTGAAATATGGCTCGTTCCCGTTGGCACAGATTATCCGCAACCTGCTCGAAATGGGCGAGCAAGAGATGCGTTGTCCCGTCGAGATGGAGTTTGCCGTAAATCTCGACGTGAAGCCGGGACAGAAAAAGATCTTCAACTTCTTGCAGATCCGCC
>JAFPAT010000016.1 GCA_017425655.1 Rikenellaceae bacterium
TCGGCATTGTTTGGTCGGTAGGAATGGCAATAGGCATCGTCTTTATGAATCTTCGTCCGGGATATGTCGCAGGAGATTTGGCGGCATATCTATTTGGCAGCATAATAACTGTAACAGAGGGCGATGTCATAGCACTCGGAGTGCTATGTGTGGCATTGATCATTGGTGCTTTAATTTGGATGCGACAAATTATGTTCGTAGCCTTTGATCGCGATTTTGCAGCCTCACAAGGCATTCCGACACGCTTTATATCATACATAATGGCAGTAGTTGTAGCCGTTACTATCGTACTATCGATCAGGGCAATGGGTATTATTCTACTGATTTCGTTGCTTACAATGCCTGCGGTAATTGTCAACTCGATTACAAAGTCGTATCGACAAATCACTTTCTGGGCGGCCATTGTCGGTATGGTTGCCAATACCATAGGTCTGATTGCAAGCTACTATTTCGAAATTCCGCCGAGTGCAGTGATTATTTTCATACTGACACTCACGCTTATAGTCGTAAAACTGCTACCCGCACGTAGCAAAATCAAACTCATTACGAGCCGATGAAAAAGATAGATAAATTTGTTCTCAAATCATATTTAGGGCCGATGGTTCTCACGTTCCTGATCGTGATGTTCGTGCTGATGATGAACTTCGTTTGGCGCTACATTGACGACCTGGTAGGAAAGGGTCTTGACGGCTCTGTAATTGTCGAGTTGCTATGCTACGCAATGGCCAATATGATCCCGATGGGTCTTCCTTTGGCTACGCTGTTTGCTGCAATTATGACAATGGGTAATCTCGGCGAGAACTACGAGCTATTGGCAATGAAGTCGGCAGGTATGTCGCTATTGAAGATTTTACGCTCGCTGTTGGTTGTAATCTGCATTGTGGCTATCGGCAGTTTCTTTGTGGCGAACAACCTTGTGCCATATTCAAACAAAAAGATGTATAGCATCCTCTACGACATCAGCCAGCAAAAGCAAACTCTAGAATTTCAAGACGGAATGTTTTTCAATGGCGTTGATAATCTGAATATTCGCGTCGGCACGCAGGACCCCGAGACAAAGCTTCTGCGCGACGTATTGATATATGACAACCGCAATATCAGCGGTAATATGTCAACAACCGTCGCCGATTCGGGTTATATCCGTCTGTCTGACGACAAGAAATTCCTGCTGGTTACGCTCTACAACGGCGAATCGTACGAGCAGACTCGCAATAGCAGTTGGCACGACGAGAGCTCTCTGCGTCGTTCATATTTCAAGGAGCAGAATGGAGCTATACCCACGTCGGGATTCAACTTTGAGCGCACGAATGACGATCTGTTCACATCGCCCCAGACAAAGAATATCAACGAGTTGGATCACTCGATCGACTCGCTCGAAACGCTTGTAACGGTTTCGACAGCGCGTTCATATGACCCATTGCTCAAAGAGCAAATTTTCCAAGAGGATATAAGTATTTTGCCGACACCAGACAGTCTGAAAGTCGATATCGATAAAACGGCATTCCAGAAGGCTTTGTACGAAGATACCATAGCTAAACTCTCTATCCGCGAAAGACAACAGATATGGAACGATGCCCGAACCTCGGCAGCATCATCACGTGCGACCTTCTCGTGGGACGAATCTTCAAGCAAGGAATCTATGAATCAGCTACATAGGAGTAAAGCTGAATGGCATCGCAAGATATCGTTACCCGTCTCGATTATTATCTTCTTCATCATCGGAGCAGCCCTCGGAGCAATTATCCGAAAGGGTGGATTGGGTATGCCTATCGTTGTATCGGTTCTCTTCTTCGTCGTTTATTACATCATCAGTATTACGGGTGAGAAATTGGCAATCGAGGGTAGCTGGAATGCAATCGCAGGTATGTGGCTATCGACATTCATATTGGCCCCACTATCCATATTCTTGATATATAAAGCAACGAACGACTCAAATCTCTTTAATGTAGAGTGGTACTACGCCCATATCAAGAAATTCACGGATAAATTGGGCAGTAAATTAGAGCCTATATTCCGCAAGATCAAAGCTCTCGGAGGTAAAATTGGTGGAGTATTCAAGCGTCGCCCAAAATCGGACAAGAATAACCAAACGGAGGAATCGTGAAACGGAGTGTAAATAATCGACAAACCTACTACGCATTAACAATATTTGAAGAAAACTCAACAACATCGAATCGTCAAAAAATGAACGCAAAAGATCTACGAATAGTCTTTATGGGAACACCCGAGTTCGCCGTAACTTCGCTGAAACGACTTGTCGAAGGCGGCTACAACATTGTCGGAGTTGTTACCACACCCGATAAACCCGCCGGTCGCGGCCAGAAGATTCAGCAAAGCGACGTTAAACAATATGCCGTAGAGCAGGGTCTGCCTGTATTGCAGCCCGTAAAGCTACGCGATCCCGAATTCCAAAACGCATTGGAGGCATTGAAACCCGATTTGGGTATTGTGATCGCTTTCAGAATGTTACCCGAAACGGTTTGGGCGCTGCCTCGACTCGGCACATTCAACCTTCACGCGTCGCTTCTTCCGCAGTATCGTGGTGCTGCTCCAATCAATTGGGCAATCATCAACGGTGAAACCGAAACCGGCGTAACTACCTTCTTGCTCAATCATCAAATCGATACAGGCGACATCATTGGACAGGTACGTTGTCCGATTCTGCCCGAAGACAATATTGGCTCGCTATACGACAAACTGATGGAGATTGGTGGCGAATTGGTCATCGACACGGTTGAAAAAATTGCAGATGGCGATATTAAGCCCATTGCACAGAGCCACATTCCCGACTCGGAGTTGAAACCTGCTCCGAAAATTTTCAAGGAAGATTGTGTAATCGATTGGTCAATGGAGGGCAAGCGTATTGTCGATTTTGTTCGCGGACTTGCACCTTATCCCGCAGCGTGGAGTAGAATGTACAAAGGCGGCGAGGAGGTTGGCTCGGCGAAGATTTTTGCTGTTAAATTTGAGTTTGCAAATCACAATGTCGCGACAGGTACGGTTCGCACTGATGGTCGCACCTCACTCGAAGTGGCATGCAAGGATGGCTGGATAGCTCTCGAAGAGTTACAGCTTGCAGGCAAGCGCCGTATGCCCGTGCGCGATCTGTTGCTCGGTCTGCGCGATGCTGCCGAATATTCGTTTTCTAACCGATAATGAGAGCCGAAATGAAGAGTAACAAACCTTCGGTAGTAATATCATTCGTACCGATCGTAATACTTGTAATCTTACTTTACACCGTTATCCGCGCCTTTGGAAGCGACTCATTAGCAGGCGGTAGCCAGCTCTCTCTACTAGCCGCAAGTGCCGTATGCGTTGCTATTGCCATGTTGCGATATGGTGTTAAGTGGCAGGTACTTGAAGACGCTATCTCAAAAAATATCTACAGCGTCGGATCGGCAATTATTATGTTGCTGCTGATTGGAGCAATCGCAGGATCGTGGATGGTGAGTGGAGTGGTGCCATCGCTAATTTGCTATGGTTTGGAGATTATGCACCCGAAGCTCTTTCTTGTTTCAAGTTGCGCGATCTCGGCCATTGTTGCCGTTATGACCGGTAGTTCTTGGACTACGATTGCCACAATTGGCGTGGCTCTAATCGGCATTGGTCAGGCGCAAGGATTCCACGAAGGATGGATTGCCGGAGCTATTATTTCGGGAGCGTATTTCGGAGATAAGATCTCGCCGCTCTCCGACACAACGGTTCTAGCTTCATCATCAGCCGAGACTCCGCTCTTCACCCATATTCGCTATATGATGGTTACCACCGTTCCATCATTTACGATTGCCCTAATAGTCTTTACAATTGTCGGTTTTACGCACGAGATCAGCGATCCCGCACAGATTGCAGAATTTGCCTCATCGTTGCGCTCGACATTCAACATCACGCCTTGGTTGCTGATCGTGCCTCTATTTACCCTAATGCTCATTATCAGAAAATTACCTGCACTCATAACGCTCTTTGCATCATGTCTGCTGGCCGGAATTTTCCTTTGTATATTCCAGCCCGATATTCTGCATAATATAGCAGGAGGCAGCGGTTTTCTTGCCGGTTTTAGAGGTGTAATGCAAACCTATTACGGCTCGACTGCAATCGAAACTGGTAATGAAGCATTGAATGAATTGGTTGCCACAAACGGCATGGCAGGCATGTTACACACTATATGGCTGATTGTCTGTGCAATGTGCTTCGGAGGCGTAATGGCTGGTAGCGGCATGTTGGCAAATATTACTGCCTTCTTCCTGCGTTTTGTGCGTCGAACGGTGTCAATCGTAGCTTCAACCGTCGGAGCAGGTCTATTCTGCAACATGTGTACAGGCGACCAATACCTCTCGATTATCCTTTCATCGAACCTCTTCAAAGAGTTGTATAAAAAGCAAGGGCTTGAACCGCGACTTTTGAGTCGTTCGGTCGAGGACTCGGCTACGGTTTGCTCGGTACTGATTCCTTGGAACTCGTGCGGCATGACTCAATCGACCGTATTGGGAGTTTCGACGTTTGTATATTTCCCATATTGTATTTTTAATCTCATTAGCCCGATAATGTCGATCTTTATCGCCGCTATTGGATATAAAATCTTCAAACAAACCGACAACGCGGAGGAGTAATGCGCCTGCTCTGGACCATACTTGCGACAGTGTTCATAGTCATTACGGCAACGGCCAAACGACCTACGGTTGTGATGTTCTACAACGTAGAATCGTTGTACGACACAATACCATCGCTATTTTATGACGATCGCGAATACACTCCCGACGGAGCATTACGCTGGAATACCACACGCTATCAGAATAAACTAAACGCTATTGCATCGGTAATTGACTCTGTTTCAGCCGAGATCGTCGCATTGGCCGAGGTTGAAAACGAATCGGTAGTACGTGATTTGGTTATGACTCTCGGTACAGATTACAACTATATCCACCGAACCTCGAATGATGCGCGCGGTATGGATTTGGCACTGCTTTACAAGGGTGATAAACTATTTCCGCAAAAGATCCGCGAGATCAAATCGGGCTATCGTCGAGATTTTCTATATGTACAAGGCACACTCGACGGCAAGCGTATTGATCTGGTGATTTGCCACCTCCCGTCGCAACTCTCTCGCAAAGAGAGCCGTCTGAAGGCACAACGCCATTTGGCAACATTCGCAGACTCACTGCATCGCGCGGATAGCGATGCACGAATCATTTTGATTGGTGATTTCAACGATTCTCCACAACAATTAGTTCGCCGCCGCGCAATGCCCGAATGGAGTGAGCCACTCTTGCTCGAAGCCGAGCGTCGCGGCGAAGGTACAATCGTCTATAACGGTCAATGGCACATGTTTGACCATATCTGGATCGATCGTGCGGCATTCCCCGATGCGAGAGCGCAGGTCTATATTCGTCGAGATCTGCTCTCTAATAATGGTGGAACACGCCCTCTGCGCACCTTCACTTCGCGCGCCTATACCGCCGGCCCGAGCGATCATCTGCCCGTAATTCTACACCTATATAAATAAAAAAACAATCCGCCAACTCGCAAGTCAGCGGATTGTCATCAGTTTATCGGTCGCTTATCGCACCTTGCGGATAATCTCTGCGCCGTGGCGGATAGCCTCCTCATTTTGCGGAAGCATCTTCCACGCTCGCTCAGGCAGCGAACGCTTCAAGCCCTCAAAGGCATTTTCAAGCGTTACAACGGGGCACACCTTCAAATAACCGCCCAATACCAAAGTATTAAACAATTTGGGATTGCCCAACTTAACACACTCAACCGTAGCATCGATCGTATAGACCGAGATATCCTCACGAACGGGATGACGAGTAATACCGTTGGTATCATAAATCAACGTGCCTCCCGGACGGATCATCTGCTCGAACTTATCCATCGACTGCTGATTGAGAATGATTGCCGTATCGTACTGGTGAGCAATGGGCGACGAGATCTTACGATCCGAAATAACAACCGTAACATTGGCCGTACCACCGCGCATCTCGGGACCATACGAGGGCATCCACGTTACCTCATAGTCCTGCATAACGCCCGAATAAGCCAAAATTTTACCCATCGAGAGAACACCCTGTCCTCCGAAACCTGCTATAATAAGAGTCTCTTTCATCGTTCTGTCCTCCTTATTCTTTAACATCTTTCAGGTCGCCCAGCTGATAGAACGGCAACATATTCTCCTCCATCCACTTATTCGCTGCAACGGGCGAAAGTTTCCAACCGCTGTTACAAGTCGAAACAACCTCGACCAACGAGAAGCCCTTACCAGCCATTGCATTCTCAAATGCCTTGCGAATAGCAGCCTTACACTTACGGACATTGGCGGGCTTATGAACGCTCTGACGCGTTACGTAGCATACACCGTCCAAGTGGCATAACATATCCGAAATCTTGTAGGGATAACCATTCAAACGCGGATCACGGCCATAGGGTGTCGTTGCGGTCTTCATACCCAGCAGGGTAGTGGGAGCCATCTGACCACCTGTCATACCATAAATAGCGTTATTAATGTAGATGACTGCGATATTCTCACCGCGAGCCGCTGCATGGATCGTTTCGCACGTTCCGATTGCCGACAAGTCGCCATCACCCTGATAGGTGAAGACCATCTTCTCGGGATGAACTCGCTTGATACCAGTCGCTACTGCGCACGCACGACCATGAGCCGCCTCGACCCAATCAATCTCGATATAGTTATATGCAAATACACCGCAACCTACGGGCGAAATACCGATACAATCACCGTCAAGACCCATCTCCTCGACAACCTCGGCAATCAAGTTATGAATCGTACCGTGGCTACAACCCGGGCAATAGTGCATCAGATTATCACGCAACAATTTGGGGCGTGCGTGAACCAGATTCTCTTGTTTAATTTCAACCTCTGCCATAGCCTTTACTTATTAATGATTTTTTCTTTCAATGCTTCCAAAACCTCACCCGGTGAGTACATCATACCACCTTGACGGCCATAATGCTCAACCTTTGTGCGACCATTAACTGCCAGACGGACATCCTCGACCATCTGACCAGCATTCAACTCAACGCTCAAGAAGCCCTTAACGCCACGCTCGGCCAACTCCTCAATCGGTTTCTTGGGGAAGGGATAGAGCGTAATCGGGCGCAACAGACCGAGTTTAATACCCTCGGCGCGAGCCAACTCAACAGTTGCCGAGCAGATACGTGCCGACGAACCGAACGCAACGATCACATAATCAGCATCGTCGCAATCGATCATCTCGTAGCGAACCTCGTTCTCTTCCAAAGCCTTATACTTTGCCTGCAAACGTTTGTTGATTACCTCCATAGCCTCCGACTGCAATTCAAGCGACGTAACCACATTGCGGGGACGACGCTCCTCGCCACGGCCACACGCTGCCCAATCTTTGCACTCCTCGGCGATATATTCGTTGGTCTTACGATCACGCTGCGGAGCAAGAACCACCTTCTCCATCATCTGGCCAATAGCACCATCAGCCAAAATCATTGCGGGGTTGCGATACTTGAATGCCAGATCAAATGCATCAGCAACGAAATCGTTCATCTCCTGCACCGAGCTGGGAGCCAACACGATCAAATGGAAGTCGCCGTGGCCACCGCCCTTACAAGCCTGGAAATAGTCGCCCTGCGAAGGCTGGATAGTACCCAGACCCGGACCACCACGCTGACAATTCACGATCAAGCAGGGGAGCTCGGCACCAGCCAGATAGCTCAAGCCCTCACTCATAAGGCTGATACCGGGGCTCGACGACGAGGTCATCACTCGCTTACCCGTTGCTGCAGCACCATATACCATATTAATAGATGCAACCTCCGACTCGGCCTGCAAAACAACCATACCGGTCGATTCCCAGGGTTTGAGTTCCATTAAGGTCTCCATCACCTCCGACTGCGGGGTGATAGGGTAGCCGAAGTAGGCATCACAGCCATAACGAATCGCCGCGTGTGCGATCACCTCGTTACCCTTCATCAATTTAACTTCGTCCTTCTTCATAACTATTCGAATTTTTGACGATAAACCGTGATACAGCTGTCTGGACAGATAATCGAACAGCTTGCACAACCCGTACATTTGTCGGGCTCTGCCATCTCGGCATAATTATATCCGCGACTGTTCACTTCGGTAGCCAGACGCAGCACATCGAACGGACACGATGCGACGCAGACCTCACAGCCCTTGCATCGCTCACGGTCGACGATGATTGTTCCTTTAATCTTTGCCATAATACTTATTTATTATATAAGTTAGCTCTTCTTTTTTAGAAGGTGTGAATCACAACACCCGAACGCAATTTAGGCTCAAACCAAGTGGTCTTGGGAGGCATAATATTGCCCGTATCGGCGATGTCGATAAGTTGCTTCATCGAAACGGGATAGAGCGCGAAAGCAACCTTCATCTCGCCACTATCAACTCTACGCTTCAACTCACCCAAACCGCGAATACCGCCTACGAAATCAATACGTTTCGAGGTACGCAGATCCTCAATACCCAAAATCTTATCGAGTACCAGATCCGACAGAACGGTAACGTCAAGCACACCGATCGGGTCGTTATCGTCGTATGTACCCTCCTTTGCAGTCAGGCTATACCACTTACCCTCCAAATACATCGAGAAGTTGTGCAGTGTGTCAGGCTTGTAGATCTCCTCACCTTTGCACTCAACCACAAACGACTCGTTAAGTTTCTCCAACAACTCGTCGGGAGTCAAGCCATTCAGATCACGCACGACACGGTTGTAGTCGATGATTGCCAGTTGGTTGTCGGGGAACGTTACTGCCAAGAAATAGCAATACTCCTCCTCGCCCGTATGGTTCGGATTAGCCTTCATACGCTCCTGACCAACGCGGGCAGCAGCAGCCGTACGATGATGACCATCAGCTACATAAAGTGCGGGAATCGTCGCAAAGATCTCGGTAATACGGTCATTAACAGCCTTATCCTTGACGGGCCACATATGATGACCAAAGCCGTCAGCAGCAACGAAATCGTATTCAGGCTCCTCATTCTCAACAATCGACTTAACGATTGCATCGATCTCCTCATTTGCGGGATAAGCGAAGAATACAGGTTCGATATTCGCGCTCTGGTTATTGACGTGAATCATACGATCCTCCTCCTTATCGGGGCGAGTCAATTCGTGCTTTTTGATTGCACCCGAAAGATAATCTTCGAAGTGGCAGCACATTGCCAAACCATACTGCGTACGACCGTCCATAGTCTGGGCATAGATGTAATAACGCTCTTCGTCGTCCTGCACCAACCAGCCCTCATCACGCCAACGGCGGAAGTTCTCGACAGCCTTCTCATATACAGGCTGCGAATGCTCGTCAGCAATGGGATCAAAGTCGATCTCCGGCTTAATAATGTGCAACAACGAACGCTCGGTAGCCTCGGCCTTCGCCTCAACCGAGTTCAAAACGTCGTAAGGACGCGATGCCACCTCGGCAGCATATTCGCGTGGCGGACGAACCGCCGCAAACGGTTTAATTTTAACCATTGTTTTATCTGTTTTAAGGTTACGAGCAGGTCGAGCCGAAACTCAACCTGCTACGTTTAATTATTTGTTTACTTGGAACTGTACGTCGCCCTTCTCGAAGAAACCGACAATCTGCGTTGCAGCAGCAACTGCCGCATTGATATTTGCCTCGGCAGTTTCAGCACCCATCTTCTTGGGGGTTGCAAATACACGATTGCCAAACTTCTCCTTCATTTCCTCTATGCGAACGGGAGCGATATCGGTTACATACTTCAAGTCCGAACGCTCCTCAAAGGCGCGAATCAAACCCTCCTCATCAACCAGCTCTTTGCGAGCAGTATTCACCAGAACACCGCCAGCAGGCATTAATTTAATAAGGTCGTAGCCAATCATACCCTTTGTTTCGGGCGTTGCAGGCATATGCAACGACACGAAATTACTCTCCGAAAACATCTGTTCGAGCGAATCGTCGCGACGCAAATGCTTCGCATACAGACGCACCTTATTGGGATTCGGGCGCGAATAGACGTGAACATACATACCGAAGCCATCAGCTACATCAGCCACGATGCGACCAATTGCGCCATAAGCCACGATACCCAAACGCTTACCACGCAACTCCATACCCGTACCGGGATTGAAGCCGTTGCGAGCCATAAATACCATCATTGCAATCGTCAATTCAGCCACGGCATTTGCATTCTGACCGGGGGTATTCATCACAACCACACCACGCTCGGTTGCTGCCTCCAAATCGACATTGTCGTAGCCTGCACCTGCACGCACAACAATTTTCAGATTTTTAGCTGCTGCAAGCACCTCGGCTGTAACCTTATCGCTACGGATAATCAGCGCATCGACATCAGCAACAGCTTCGAGCAGTTGAGCCTTATCGGTATATTTTTCGAGCATTTTCAGTTCGTAGCCGGCCTTCTCGACAACCTCGCGAATACCATCTACTGCCTTTTTGGCGAACGGCTTTTCGGTCGCCACCAATACTTTCTTTGCCATATTCAATGAATAATAATGAATAACAGGAAGCACCTCGCCTTGCGGTTGTGGTTTCACAATATTCACATACCAATCGTGCCCCATAGATGCATCCTCCTTTTGATTTATTTTACGTGCAATTTCTCAAACTCCTGCATTGTTGCAACCAGAGCCTCAACACTCTCCTTGGGCAGAGCATTGTAGCACGATGCGCGGAAACCGCCAACCAAGCGATGACCCTTGATACCGACCATACCACGCTCCTTGGCAAACTCCATAAATTCGGGAGCCAATGCCTCATATTCGGGATTCATAACGAAGCAGATGTTCATCAATGAGCGATCCTCCTTCTCGGCAGTACCGCGGAACAGCGGGTTGCGGTCGATCTCGGCGTAGAGCAACTCGGCCTTCTCCTTATTGCGACGATATATCTCCTCAACACCACCGATGCTCTTGATCCACTTCAAAGTTTCACGAATTACATATACGGGGAATACGGGAGGAGTGTTATACATCGAATTGTTGTTCATATGGCTGCGATAATCAACCATCGAAGGAAGTGCGCGCGATACCTTACCTACGATATCCTCGCGAATGATTGCAAAGGTTGCACCTGCGGGGCCGAGATTCTTCTGTGCGCCACCATAGATCATAGCATACTTGGTAACATCAACGGGACGGCTCAAAATATCCGAGCTCATATCGGCAATAAGATTAACGGGACTGTCAATATCGGTGTGATACTCCGTACCGTAGATCGTATTGTTGGTAGTGATATGCAGATAGTCCAAATCAGCGGGGATCTCTACATTTTTGGGAATATAGGTAAAGTTACGATCCTCCGACGAAGCCAGAACTGCAACCTCGCCAAAGTTCTTTGCCTCCTTAATAGCCTTCTTCGACCAAACGCCCGTATTGATATAACCGGCCTTTGTTTCGAGCAGGTTGTAGGGAATATGGAAGAACTGCGTTGAAGCACCGCCACCAACGAAAATAACCTTGTAATTTTCTGGGATATTCATCAACTCACGGAACAATGCAACCGCATCATCCATCACTGCATCGAACTCTTTACTACGATGAGAGATTTCAAGAATCGACAAACCAAGTCCGTCAAAATCCAAAACTGCGGCAGCTGCCTTTTCGATTACTTCGCGGGGCAGGATCGATGGTCCTGCATTAAAATTGTGCTTTTTCATAATGTTTTTATTAGTTTTCAATAGTTTCGTTTAGTATTTTTAGGTTATTTCTTTGTTACACTTTCAATCCGTAAGCAAACATTGTTTTGCTTGTGCGACTTACAAATATAGAAATTTATTTCATTACATCCAACAACATTATCAACTTTTTTATGGTAAATACAGTCTTTTATGAGAATTTTAATGTACCTTTGCCAACTAGAAAACAGAAACACCAACTATGATAAAATCGATGACCGGATACGGCAAGGCCGAATCTGCTACTCAAAACAAAAAAATTACGGTCGAAATTCGATCGCTCAACAGCAAACAACTCGATTTGAGCATTAAGCTCCCGGCGATATATCGCCCGTATGAATATGAGATTCGCAACCAGATTTCACAGTCTGTAAAACGAGGCAAGGTCGATGTATATATCAATGTCGAAACGACTATTGACGAAGGCTCGGTAAAGATCAATAGCGAACTGTTCAAGATTCACTACAACGCATTGAGCCAAATCTGCAAAGAGAACAATATCGAGCTTTCGCCCGAAACCAACGCCTCGATGATTCAGTCGGTTATGCGTCTGCCCGAAGTTGTATCGAACGACACTGCCGACATTACCGAAGATGAGCAGAAAGCTTTGATGGAGGCTGTTGGCGGAGCTATCGCACAACTCGATTCATTCCGTACGCAGGAGGGCGCAATTTTGATTGCCGATCTGCTGAATCGTGTCGATAAGATCGAATCGCTCAAAGAGGCCGTTACCCCCTTCGAGAAGGCTCGCACGGAGGCTATCCGCACGAAGATTCTCGAGTCGATCGAGCAGTTGAAGGTCGAGGTCGATAAGAATCGCTTGGAGCAAGAGATGATTTTCTATATCGAAAAGCTGGATGTTACCGAGGAGAAGGTTCGCCTGACCAATCACTGCAAATATTTCCGCGAAGTAGCAGCAGGCGAGGAGGCTCCCGGTCGCAAGCTAGGCTTCATCGCACAAGAGATGGGTCGCGAGATCAACACACTCGGTTCAAAGTCGAACGACAGTCAGATGCAGCGTCTTGTCGTGCAGATGAAAGACGAATTAGAGAAGATCAAGGAACAAGTATTAAACCTGCTCTAAACATTTCAGCAACAATGGGGAAACTTTTGATATTTTCGGCACCGAGTGGATCCGGCAAAACAACTATCGTACGCCGTCTGCTTGAACAGTTCTCAAATCTTGAATTTTCAATCTCTGCTACAAGTCGCGCACCTCGCGGCGTAGAGCAGAATGGAGTAGATTACTACTTTCTTTCGGCTGAAGAGTTCGCCGAGGCTGTTGCAGCAAATAAATTCGTCGAGTGGGAAGAGGTTTATAAAGGTACTTGCTACGGCACATTGCGCAGCGAAATGGAGCGCATCTGGAGCAAAGGCAACGTCATTCTGTTCGATGTTGATGTAATGGGCGGTATTCGCCTGAAAGAGATCTTCGGTAATGATGCAATGTCGATCTTCGTTATGCCCCCCTCGATCGAGGAGTTACGCCGCCGCTTGGAGGGTCGCGGAACCGATGCTCCGGAGGTGATCGAAAAGCGTATTGCAAAGGCTGCATTCGAGCTGACAAAAGCTCCGCAGTTCGATAAGCAGGTAGTAAATGACAACCTCGAAGTTGCCGTTGCCGAAGTTGCCGAAATCGTCAAGAACTTTATCGCATAGTACTCGAGATGAAGAAGGTAATGCTCTATTTCGGATCGTTCAACCCGATCCATAAAGGACATATTGCCATAGCCGAGTATGCCGTCGAGCGCAATCTGTGCGACGAGGTTATTCTCATTGTTTCGCCCCAGAATCCACACAAATCGGCTCCTGAATTGGCGGCTGAATTTCAGCGTTTCGAAATGGCCGAAATTGCGTGCGCCGCATCGCGTTTCCCGGAGCAGATAAAGGCTTCGGCTGTCGAATTCGTTCTCGAACGCCCATCATACACGGTCAATACACTACGTTATCTGCACGACAATTTCGGGCACGAGATGCAGTTCTCGATCCTTATGGGCGGCGATTTAATCCGCACGCTCGACACGTGGCGTGAACCAGAATACATCCTCGAAAACTATCCTATATATGTATATCCCCGCAAGGGCGAGCCGATTGATAAGTTTGCCGATCAGGTAACCATTCTCGAAGATGCTCCACAACATAACTACTCATCGACAATGGTACGTAAAACCCTACAAACGGGTGGCGATGTACAGTCGATGCTCTGTGAGGGTGTTTTGAGCTATATTCGCAAAAATAATTTATGGTCGGCTGCCGAATATCGCCAACATCTTGATCAGGCGATCGAAGCAGATCCCGACAATGCTAAATTATATATCGAACGTGGCGAGTGGCACTATCGCCACAATGAGTGGGGTGCAGCCTTAAACGATTTCCAGCGCGCCACGAAGATTGATCCAGAATGTGAAGCGAAGAATTATATCGATTTGATTCAGGAGATTCTCGCATTTAGATACAAGGATATTTACAACCCATAATCACAAACAAAGATTTAGAGATGAAAAAACTCAATATAGCCCTTTTATCGGGTGGCGACTCATCGGAGCGCGAAATTGCATTGGCAAGCGCAGCGCAGATCGAGCAGGCAATGGACCACTCGAAATATGACATTACCGTAGTCGATATACAAGGTCGTAATTGGAACCACACAACCGCCGAAGGTGAGGTTATTGCGATCGATAAAAACGACTTTTCGATTACGATTAATGGCGAACACAAAGCATTTGACTACGCATTAATCATCATTCACGGCACCCCCGGTGAAGACGGCAAACTGCAAGGCTACCTCGACATTATGGGCGTACCTTACTCATCGTGCGGAATGGCATCGTCGGTGATTACCTTCGATAAGATCTCGACCAAACGCGCCGTAGCCGGCAAGATTCCTGTTGCACGCGAAATCTTCCTGACCCGCAACGAGAACGTGTCAGCAGACGAAGTGGTCGAGCAGTTGGGCCTGCCCGTATTTATCAAACCCAACGCAAGCGGTAGCAGCTGCGGCGTTACGAAGGTTTCGAAGAAGGAGGATATTGAGGCGGCTATCGCTTACGCACGTAGCGAAAGCGACGACGTTCTGATCGAGGAGATGATTTCAGGTCGCGAAATCGGTTGCGGCTTGATGATTCTTGGCGAGAAGGAGTATGTTTTCCCCCTGACCGAGATCATTTCAAAAAAGGATTTCTTCGACTACGAGGCCAAATACACAAGCGGTATGTCGGATGAGATTACTCCTGCTCCCATTGACGAAGAGTCGGCCAAGAAGATTCGCCGTATGGCAGTCGAGGCTTATCGCTTATGTCGTTGCAGCGGAGTAGTGCGCGCCGACTTTATTCTCACTCCCGAAGGCACTCCCTATATGGTAGAGATCAACACGATACCGGGTATGAGTGCCGCAAGTATCGTTCCCAAGCAGGCCGCAACGATGGGCATGTCGTTGGGCGAAATGTTCGATTTAGTAATTGCTGATTCACTGAAATAATGATTGAGATTGACGATAAAATTGTGAGCCTCGATCTGCTGCGCGAGTGTTTCGTATGCGATCTTGGTAAGTGTCGCGGTATCTGTTGCGTCGATGGCAATGCAGGCGCGCCGCTTGACATCGACGAAGTTGATATTCTCGAAGAGGAGTATGAAAATTACAAACCATATATGAAGCCTGAAGGTATTGAGGCCATTGATCAGCAGGGTTTTATGGTTGTGGATAGCGACGGAGATTATTGCACACCGCTGATTAACGATGCCGAGTGCGCCTACTCATTCGAGGAGAATGGTGTTACTTTCTGCGCTATTGAGCGTGCCTACCGCGAGGGCAAGTGCTCTTTCTATAAACCGATTTCGTGCCACCTCTATCCCATTCGACTTGTCAATTTCTCGAACGGCAGCGTTGGTCTGAATTATCACCGCTGGTCGGTTTGTCGCGATGCGGTGGAGTGTGGTCGCAAATTGGGGGTCCCCGTTTACAAAGCATTGAAAGAGCCGATCACTCGTCGTTTTGGCGAGGAGTTCTACAAAGCACTCGAAGCAGCCGAAGAGTACATCAAAGAGTGTGAAAAATCGGAATAAATACATATATTTGCCAGACTAAAAATTACGAGTAACGTGAAAATAACCAAACTTATTTTACCCATAACATTGGCAGTTGCAACATCGGTAACTGCACAAGCACAGGATGTTAGCAAACTCAAAGAGCTAATCCAGCAAGCACAGAGCGAGATCGAGTTGCTCGAAGCAATGCCTAAAGCAAAGGCGCAACCTGTAAGCTCGGTCAGCACAGGCAACGGAACAATTGCCCTCGACACACTCCCAACCGAGAATGATGCAGTTAAGGTTGTTCTGTTTAACGATAACTCGTGGCGATATGTTCGTATCCGCACAGCCGAAGATTGGGAGGTGGATACCTACGCAAAGCATTGGGACACTGTCAAGCTCTTCCCCTACGAAGATGTAAAGTTGGAAAATCTGCCCCAATCGGTGGTTATCAATTTGGTCGATTCGTTAAAAGGATACCACTATCCCTATAAGGGAACTATTCGCTCGAAGTTCGGCCCACGTGGTCGTCGCCGTCATCGCGGTATCGATATTCCGCTTAAAACGGGCGATCCGATCTATGCCACATTTAGCGGCAAAGTTCGCATATCAACCTATAACAAAGGTGGTTATGGCAATCTGGTTGTAATTCGCCACGACAACGGGCTGGAAACTTGGCACGGTCATCTTGACCAGCGCTTGGTCAAACCCAATGATACGGTTTATGCGGGCCAGATAATCGGTTTAGGTGGTAATACGGGTCGCAGCACAGGTCCGCATCTGCACTACGAAATGCGTTATTTCGGACAGACATTTGATCCTGAACGTCTGGTAAATTTCGAAACCGGCAACTTACGCCGCGAAACATTCCTACTCAAAAAGGATTACTTCGACATTCACTCGCGTGCAGGCATTCAAGATTTTGAAGATGAGATTCTTGGCGACGAAGAGATTGCCGAGCAGAAGAAAAAGGAGGAGGCCGCAAAGCAGGTCTATCACAAAATCCGTTCGGGCGATACACTCGGAGGCTTGGCGGTCAAGTATGGCACAACGGTTGGTGCTATCTGCCGCCTGAACGGCATCACGACCAAAACCACACTGCGTATAGGCCGCTCACTGCGCGTGAGATAAGTAATTGTATTTCAATAAAAAAATCCCTCGATCGTCGTGGTCGAGGGATTTTTATTTTCTTGCGGAATTATTATTTCGAGTAGTCGCGCTCACCGAAAATTGTTGAACCGATGCGAACCATTGTCGAGCCGGCAGCAATGGCAACAGGGTAGTCATCAGACATTCCCATCGAGAGGGTATCGAAGTGCTCTCCAAAATGGAGAGCAAGCTCCTCCTTATAGGCATGAAGTTGTGCAAAATCAGCCGCCACGCGCTGTTCATCGTCGGTGTTGGTCGCAATGCCCATCACACCACGCACTCGCACATTTGGCAGACGCTCGAACAACCCTGACGCAACCGCCGCACGAAGATCCTCAATCGCCCAGCCTGACTTGCTCTCCTCTTCGGCAACGTGAATTTCGAGCAGGACATCGATCGTTCGGTTACACTTGGCTGCCTGCACCTGGATAGCTTCAGCAAGTCGCTCACTATCAACTGAATGAATCATCGCAACGAACGGAGCTATATATTTGATTTTATTGGTTTGCAGGTGGCCGATCATATGCCACTCGATGTCGTGTGGCAGAGCCTCGTACTTGGCACGAAGTTCTTGTGGGCGACTCTCGCCAAAGACGCGCTGACCCGCCTCGTAAGCCTCCACGATTGCCTCGATGGGGTGGGTTTTCGATACCGCCACGAGCGTTACCCCCTCGGGCAACGCCGCACGCACTCGCTCCAATTGACTTTTTACTGACATCGCGAAAAAGTGTTAGTTTCGATGCGTAAAGTTAGTCAAAATTCGTTAAATCCCGAAAAATTTGTATATTTGTAATTAAACTACAATATTCGAACAGTTATGACACGACTTAAATCACTACTTACAGCAGTTGCATTGCTCGCCTCGGGCGTGGCTTTGGCCTGCACAAACCTCATCGTTACGCGCGGTGCATCGGCTGACGGATCAATCCTTGTTAGCTATGCCGCCGATTCGCACCAGCTCTATGGCGCACTTTACAAGTACAATGCACCCAAGAAGGGCTATCCCAAAGGCTCGTATATGCCCGTATATGATTGGGATAGTGGCAAATATATGGGTCAGATCAAACAGGCCGAGCGCACCTATTCGACCGTTGGTAATATGAATGAGCACTCGCTCGTAATCACCGAAACAACATTCGGCGGTCGCCCCGAATTGGAAGATTCGACAGGTATTATGGACTACGGTTCGTTGATCTACATCACCTTGCAACGAGCTAAAACCGCACGTGAGGCAATTGATGTAATCGTTTCTCTTACAGAGGAATATGGATACGCATCGAGTGGTGAATCATTCACCATTGCCGATGCTAACGAAGTGTGGATTATGGAACTGATCGGCAAGGGCTGCAAGCTCAACGAGCGTGGCGACAATATCCACAAAGGTATCGTCTATGTGGCTCGTCGCGTGCCCGACGGTTATGTCAGCGCACACGCAAACCACTCGCGTATCTCGACCTTCCCGAAGAACGATTCCGAGAATTGCGTCTATGCTGACGATGTGATCTCGTTCGCACGCGAGGCGGGTCTGTACGAGGATTCGGACGACAATTTCAGCTTCTGCGACACCTACGCACCTGCTGATTTCTCGGCATTGCGCGGTTGCGAGGCTCGCGTTTGGAGTTTCTTCCGTATGGTTGCTGACGGCATGGATCAGTACCTCGACTATGCAATGGGCCACAACCCCAAAAATCGTATGCCTCTGTGGGTTAAGCCTCGTGCAAAGGTATCGACAAAGGTGGTTTTTGACGCGATGCGCGACCACTATGAGGGTACTCCGATGGATATGACAACCGACGTTGGCGCAGGTGGCAATGGTCTGCCTTATCGCTGGCGACCGATGAGTTGGGAAGTTGATGGCATTGAATACACCAATGAGCGTGCAATAGCTACACAGCAGACCGGTTTCTGGCTCGTTGCGCAGACTCGCAATTGGTTACCCAATCCGATTGGTGGCGTTCTGTGGTTCGGCGTTGATGACGCATCGACATCGGCTTTGACCCCGATCTATTGCTCAACCACCGAAGTTCCCGAATGTTTTGCAGAGGGCAATGGTTCGATGATGGAGTATTCACCCACATCGGCATTCTGGTTATTCAATCGCGTTTCGAACTTTGCATATCTGCGCTATAATATGATTGGAACAGAGGTACGCGGCAAGGTTGATGCTTGGGAGAATGCTCGTTTGGCAGAATTGGCAGATATCGACATCAAAGCAGCCGAACTATATAAGAAGAGCCCCAAGAAGGCACAAGAGTTCGTAACACGTTACTCTGTCGAGAAGGCACAGAAGTTGTTTGCCGAATGGTCGGCGTTGGATCAGTATCTGCTGGTGAAGTACATCGACGGCAACGTGAAGCGCCAAAATGATGATGGCTCATTCAAGGATAACGGTAATGGTCGCTCGATTCCCGAAATGCCTATGTTCCCCGGTTATGACGAGAAGTGGAAGCGTGCAGTTGCCAATGATGCCGGTGAAGTACTCAAAGTAATCAAATAAAACACACTATAAGACAATGAAATACGACATTATAGTTATCGGCAGCGGTCCTGGTGGTTATGTGGCCGCCGTACGCGCTGCACAGGCCGGCAAACGCACCGCAATCGTCGAGCGCGAAGCCCTAGGTGGTGTATGCTTGAATTGGGGTTGTATCCCTACAAAGGCCCTTTTGAAGAGCGCGGCGGTATATCACTACGTTAAGAATGCTGCTTCATACGGCATTGATATCGAGGGTGAAGCGAAGGCCGACATCTCGAAGATCGTAGCTCGCAGCCGTGGCGTTGCCGAGACAATGAGCAAGGGCATTGACTTCCTGATGAAGAAGAATAAAATCGACGTTCTGCGCGGCCACGGCTCAATCGAGAGCAAAGGCGTTGTAGCAGTTGAAAACGAGGAGGGTCGCACGCTTTATGAGGCCGATCACATCATCTTGGCTACGGGTGCGCGCCCGCGCCAAATGCCATTTATTCCCGTTGATGGAGAGAAGATTATCACCTCGCGTGAGGCATTAGTTATCAAGGAATTACCTGAATCAATCGTAGTAATCGGATCGGGAGCGATTGGTAGTGAGTTTGCCTTTCTGTTTGCGCAGTTGGGCGTGAAGGTTACCATTGTCGAATATCTGCCAAATCTTATGCCTCTTGAAGACGAAGAGGTTTCGAAGACGATGGAGCGAGCCTTCCGCAAGATGCGCGCAACAGTCTATACAGGCACAACCGTAAAGGCTGCTCGCGTAAATGACGAGGGGCGTTGTGAGGTGGATATCGAAGGCAAGAAGGGAGCCGAAACAGTTGTAGCGGATATGGTTTTGGCAGCTGTCGGCATCAAAACAAACACCGAAAACATCGGCCTGGAGAAAGTTGGTATCGAATTGGAACGCGACAAAATCAAGGTCGATGAGCACTATCAGACAGCTGTCGAGGGCATCTATGCCATTGGCGATTTGATCCCTACGCCCGCACTGGCACACGTTGCGTCGGCCGAGGCAATCCATTGTGTTGATGCAATTTGCGGTCGCTCACCTCAACCGATTGATTACTCGACTATTCCGTCGTGTGTCTATACTTCGCCCGAGGTTGCTTCGGTTGGTTTGACCGAGAAGCAGGCCGTGGAAAAGGGTATCGAGTTGAAGGTCGGCCGATTCCAATTCACCGCATCGGGCAAGGCTGCTGCGGCAGGCGAACGCGACGGCTTCGTGAAGCTGTTGTTTGACGCTGCGACCGACAAGTTGATTGGTGCTCACTTCGTGGGTATGAACGTAACGGAGATGATTGCCGAGCCGACTGTAGCCAAAGCATTGGGCGCAACAGCCGAGGTTCTGGCACACACAATCCACCCACACCCGACAATGAACGAGGCGGTGATGGAGGCAGCAGAGGCGGCTCTGGGACACGCTATTCACGGATAACATAGTCCTATAAATTTTCGTAAAAAACGCTCGATTTCCCACGAAATCGAGCGTTTTTTATTTGGAATTACAATAGCTTTTTTTATTTTTGCAAAGATCAACCTTAATTACAAAAAAACTATGAAAACGACAACCAAACTTTTACTCGCCATTTTGATTGCGACCATGGCGGTTGGACAAGCGACGGCTGCCGAGAAAAAGAGTGATTCACGCAAAGAAAAACGAGAGCAGGTATTCCTACTCGACACCGTTGGCCGAGAAACGATGACATTAGATGACGGCAAGGTCATCTACGCTGCTTACTTCAAGGATAAGAAGGCGCACCCGATGGTGGACTATCGCATGTGGGTACAACAGAGAGTGAAATATCCGAAAGGCAGTGCTGCCAAAGGAAAAGTACGAATCGAATTTGTGGTTGAGAAGGACGGAAGTGTATCTATACTCGATGTTCCATTCTCGGCAGATCCCGCACTGACTGAGGCTGTTAAAGACGTCTTGAATCGATCGCCCAAGTGGCATCCCGCAGTCAGCCTCGACGGCAAGGAGTTCTACAAAATAAGATACACACTGAACCTTATGTTCCAATACTAACGAAAAGTCGTTCTATAAAAAAACAATCCGCCCGACCTCATCAGAAGTCGGGCGGAGTTGTGTTTAAGGTACAAGCGGATTATTTCTTAAACCACTGTGCAGCTCTATCCTTTGCGTAGAAGTAGTAGAACGCAGCACCAATCATATAGGGTACCAAGATTACTACCAAAGCCATAACAAGCTTACCTACGATATCCAGATCAGTACGCTTGAAGATCTGAACCGAAAGAATGATCTGGATTACCAGACACACCAAACCAATAATCATTGTCAATATAAATTTAGGGTTAAACAATAGTTTCTATTTAGTTTTTCGCTCGAATACCTCTGGTGCATATTGCACATCATTCAAAAACAACCCCTGCGCAGGTGCCGAGCCAGACGAGCGCGACAAATCTCGCGCAGCTACAATCTCGGCAAAGCCTTCGGGAGTCAGTTTTCCCACGCCTACATCGACCAACGTTCCGACAATCGCACGCACCATATTTCGCAAAAAGCGATCAGCCGCAATCGTAAATTCCAACGTGCCATCTTCGCACTGTTGCCAACGAGCCTCGTAGATGTGGCAGATGTTGGTCGTATTGTTCGAGTTGAGCTTGGCAAACGAGGTAAAATCCTCAAAATCAAATAATCGCGCAGCCGCCGCGTTCATCGCCTCAACATTCAGCGCAGCGTAATACTGCCACGCGTAAGCTCGCGTAAATGGATTCTTGCGATTCTCGATGCGATAACGATACTCGCGACGAACAGCATCGAAACGTGCATGCGCATCATGAGCCACCTGCGAAATACTCATCACCGCAATATCGCGGGGCAGAATTGCGTTTAGGTGGTAGGCGAAGCTCGACGTGTCGGCAATCGGTTGCTCTGCGTCGAAATGAGCCACATAGTACGATGCATGAACACCCGTATCGGTGCGACCTGCGCCAACAATTTCGGTCGGACAGCGCAGAAGGGTAGAGAGTCCCTGTTCGATGCTTTGCTGCACCGAGGGGGCCGATTTCTGACGCTGCCAACCGCAATATGCGGTGCCATCGTAACGTAGCTCAATGAAATATCGCATCGATGATTTCGTTTCTTTTACGTTTATTGCCAACAAATGTAATATAAAAATCTAAAACTGTCAAAAAATATTTCATTTTAAGCAGATAAAATCGTATCTTTGTCCGTTAGGAGCAAGCCGCAGAACAACTATGCAAATAGCCCTGAAAACTAATATGTTAACATTATTTTCGACCTCAATAAAATGGATAAATTAAAACAGATATTCTCGAATCGTTGGGTTAAATTCTCGATCGCAACCATCGTTTACACGCTTTGGTTTGTCGTTTGGACCGGAAATCTTTGGTGGTTGCTCGGTCTGATCCTTATTTTCGATGTCTATATCACGAAGTTTTTATACCGTTTTATCGGTCAATACAACGATAAACTCAAAGAGAAGAGCAAACTCTATCGCTCGATTGAGGAGTGGGTGAGTGCAATTATCTTCGCAACGGTCGTTGCGTCGATTATTCATATCTTCATCTTCCAGATGTATGTCATTCCTTCATCATCGATGGAGGGCACTCTGCTCGTAGGCGACTATCTCTATGTAAGCAAGGTAACTTACGGTCCACAGATGCCCAATACTCCAATTGCATTCCCGTTCGTACATCATACCATGCCATTCTCAAAGACAGGCGCAAAGTCTTATTCGGAGATTATTCAGCGACCCTACCACCGACTGAAAGGTTTGCGACAGATCGAGCGCGACGACATCGTGGTATTCAACTTTCCCGCGGGAGATACCGTACTTTTAGAGCGCCAGGAAAAGACCTATTACGACGTACTGCGCTACTATCAGCAGCAGTATGGTCACACCGAGGGTCGTCGTCGTTTGGAGCAGGATTTTACAATCGTCGCTCGCCCTGTCGATAAACGCGAGAACTATATCAAGCGTTGCGTTGCAATTGCAGGCGACACGCTATCGATTGTTAATGGCGAAGTGATCGTCAATGGAGTTAAACAACGTGAAATCCCCGAAAAACAGCACCTCAACTTCGTAACGACCAATGCCCCGATCAGCCTCACGGCATTCAAGAATATGGGCATAAGCGAGGTTTCGGGAGCAGGACTCAACTACTCGATGCACCTGACCGAGGCCGAAGAGAAGGCTGTCGGCGAAATGCGTAAAGTGGTAGCTCGAGAGCGTTATTATGACGATTTAGTCAATCTCGACTACTTCCCCAATGACACTTCATACACTTGGAATATCGACAATATGGGTCCACTGTGGATTCCCGCCAAAGGCGCAACGATCGCCCTCAACAAGCAGACGTGGCCGCTATATCGTCGTGCAATCGCAGTTTATGAGGGCAACACCGTCGAGGAGCGCAATGGCGAGTATCTGATCAATGGCGAAGTAACAACGGAATATACGTTCAATATGAATTACTACTTTATGATGGGCGACAACCGACACAACTCGGCCGATTCGCGTTTCTGGGGTTTTGTTCCTGAAGATCATATCGTAGGCAAAGCCTCGTTCGTTTGGCTCTCGCTCGACCCCGAGAAGAGTTTCCCATCGAATATTCGTTGGGGCAGAATGTTCCGCAAAACCAAATAAACGTACAATAGAAACAAAAAACAAACGCCGTCTAACGCGACTATGGAGAACGACGTATATCGCACAATCGAGACCAACGCCGAGGCGCTGTTCAAAGAGAAGAGCAGCAAGTTCCTCTGCTTTGCTTACCCCGTAACTACGGAGGAGCAGATACGCGAGCATCTCGAAGTGTTGTACAAAAAATATTACGACGCTACACACCATTGCTACGCGTGGCGATTAGGTCCGCGTGGTGAATCGTTCCGCGCAAATGACGACGGCGAGCCCTCATCGACTGCCGGCAAACCGATTCTCGGACAGCTGCTCTCGCACGAGATTACCGACTGTCTGATTGTCGTTGTACGATATTTCGGTGGCACGAAATTGGGGGTTTCAGGGCTGATTGAAGCCTACAAAACTTCGGCTGCCGAGGTTATCGCGGCGGCAAATGTAGTTGAGCGCACGGTCGATGATCGTATCGAAGTGCGGTTCTCGTATATGGCGATGAACGAGGTTATGCGTGTCATCAAAGATATGCAACCAAAGATTGTCGAGCAATGTTTTGACAATCTCTGTACGATGACGCTGACCATACGCCAAAGCCAAAGCGAGCAATTGCTCTCGCGCCTTTCAAAGGTCGAAGGTGCGCAAGCAGAAATTACGACAAACAACTAAAACAAACATAAACTATGGCGAAGAAGAGTCTTATTTCAATCACCGATCTCACCAAAGATGAGATCATTCGCATTACCGAACTGGCCGCCTACTTCGAGGAGCATCCCTACGAGCCTCTGCTCAATGGCCGAGTTATTGCCTCGCTGTTTTTCGAGCCTTCGACCCGAACCCGACTCAGTTTCGAGAGCGCAATCAATCGTCTTGGCGCACGTGTAATCGGTTTCTCCGATACAACAAACACTAGTGTCTCAAAGGGCGAAACATTCCACGACACCATTCAGGTAATCAGCAATTATTGCGATATGATCGTGATGCGCCACTCATTGGAGGGTGCTCCGCGCTATGCCAGCGAGTTCTCGAAGGTGCCTATCGTCAATGCTGGCGACGGTGCAAATCAGCACCCCTCACAGACGCTGCTCGACCTCTATTCGATCAAAAAGACACAAGGCACACTCGACGGCATCAATATTATGATGATCGGGGATTTGAAGTATGGTCGCACCGTGCACTCGCTGCTGCAGGCTCTTTCGCACTTCAACACTAAATTTACATTCGTTGCCCCTCCCGAGTTGCGCATGCCCGAAGAGTATAAGCAGTTCTTGCGCGACAAGGGTCTGGAATATACCGAAACGACCGAGATTGGCGATGCTATCAACGAGGCCGACATCGTCTATATGACCCGCGTACAGCGTGAGCGTTTCACCGACCCGATGGAGTATGAACGTGTGAAAAACGTCTATGTTTTGAAGAACTCGATGCTTGAGGCCACAAAAGATAATATGCGTATTCTGCACCCACTGCCACGCGTGGGCGAGATTGCTTACGACGTCGATCAGAACCCCAAGGCATACTACTTCAATCAGACCGAGAACGGCGTTTATACCCGTATGGCAATTATCAGTTATTTGTTAGGCGTTAAAAAGTAAAGAGAATTATGACACACGACAATAAAGTACAAGAGGTTCGCGCCATCGAGAATGGTACGGTAATCGACCACATTCCGTCGGATCAACTCTTCAAGATTATCCGCATTATGCAGCTCGACCGCGCTCCGCAGCGCATTACGTTCGGTATGAATCTCGAAAGTAAGCGTATGGGTAGCAAGGCAATTATCAAGATCGCCGATCGCTACTGCCAGGATAAGGAGATCAACCGCATTGCGCTGTTTGCTCCGATGGCTATGGTCAATACGATCAAGGATTTCGAGGTGATCGAGAAGCGTAAGGTAACTGTACCCGAGCGCATTGAGGGTTTCGTGCGTTGCGCCAATCCCAAGTGTATCACCAACAACGAGCCCGTTCGCACGGCATTTGATGTACTGAATAACGACGGTAAGATCTCGTTGCGTTGCCGCTACTGCGAGAAGGTAACCCCTCAATCACAGATGGAGTTGATAAAGTAGGGTAGATTTGGATTGAGATTATGGCTGAATTCGTTACTGGAAAACCATTAAAAGATTGCTTGCATAGTATTCTTGTTAATGCCAAAAGAGAACTTATAATAATGTCGCCTTACATTGCATTGTCAGACGACATTAAGAAGCTATTGCGCCGACATATAAACAAGGAGCAATTGCATATAATTATCATTTTTGGAAAGAACAAAAAACAGCCGACAAACAGTTTAAGCAAAAAGGATTTCGATTTCTTTTCACAATTCCCATTCGTATCCATTATATATGTGCCGAATCTTCATGCAAAGTATTATGGTAATGATAGCGAGAGTGTTGTAACATCAATGAATTTATTGGAATCTTCTATCAATAAAAATATTGAGTTTGGCTGTTACTTTTCTCACAAATCGAACATTCCCTCATTAGTACCAGAAGACGCAAACGTATATGATTATGCCCATAGAATCGTTGAGCATAAGGCAAACAATGTCATATATATTAAGCGACCTTGCTTTACATACGATGCAAACAACTATAATAGAAATAAATATATAGGTTCATACATTTTATACAATCAGTATAACGACAGAGGAGAATACGAAAACAAAGTACAATTCACCGACTTCCCACCTCAATTAGAGTATGCTGATAATAACAACAAGTATATTTATTGTGGTTTCTGTATCCGTTGCTGCAAAGAAATTCATTTCGACATAAACCAACCATATTGTCCAAAGTGTAAAACTGATTGGGAAAAAGATGAAGAAAAAGAGTTGAGATATGAAGAGTATGATCACTTTACAGGAGAACCATCTTGCGGAAATACTTGCAAGAAATATCCCATACTCAAACGCAACTTTAAGAAAGCCAATGATATATTTGGTCCTTTTGAATTAAATAAGAACGATAATTATTAAATGACTGACGAAAAGCAACAGATAAGGATTCAGGGGGCGAGAGTTCATAATTTGAAGAACATCTCGCTCACGATTCCACATAACAAATTGGTGGTCGTTACCGGTCTTTCGGGATCGGGTAAATCCACATTGGCCTTCGACACAATTTTTGCCGAGGGTCAGCGTCGTTATGTCGAAAGTCTGTCAGCTTATGCGCGTCAGTTCCTCGGTCGTATCGAGAAACCCGATGTCGATATGATCTCGGGCATTGCGCCCGCAATTGCTATCGAGCAGAAGGTTTCGACCAAAAACCCACGTTCGACCGTAGGCACAACAACCGAAATCTACGACTACCTCAAACTGCTCTTCGCCCGCATTGGACATACATTCTCGCCAATTTCGGGGCGCGAAGTGCGTAGTTATCAGCCCGAACAGGTAATTGCGGAGGCTGTCGAACATTGGTCGGACAAGCGTGCGATGGTAGCTGCACCGTTGGTTTTGACCGAAGGTCAAAGCATCATTGAGCAACTAACCATTTTATTTGGCGAGGGTATTCTGCGCGTCTATCGCAATGGTCAAACATCACTTATTGAAGATGTTATAAAGGATATTTCAAGCGACGAAACAGCTGAAGGTATCTCTATCATAGTAGATCGCGCTCGTTTGACAAACGAGGAGGAGGTATGTAGTCGCCTGCGTGATGCTGTTGCTCGTGCCTACGAATTGGGAGGTGGCGTATGTCGCGTCATTGTACTCGGCGACGAGCAGAACAAGGTAATCGAATACTCCTCGCGTTTCGAACTTGACGGAATGACATTCGAGGAGCCAACCGAGCATCTGTTTAGTTTCAATAATCCGATTGGAGCATGCCCTCGTTGTGAGGGCTACGGCAAGGTGGTTGGTATTGACGAAGATTTGGTCGTACCCGATAAGAGTCGTTCGATCTTCGAAGACGCGATTGCTTGCTGGAAAGGACAAACGATGAAGTGGTGGCGCGACCAATTGGTGAATAACGCCTATAAGTTCAATTTCCCTATTCATACACCTTATCACGACCTTACGCGCGAGCAAAAGCAGTTGTTATGGCGCGGAAACGAACATTTTCACGGCCTCGACGAATTCTTCCAATACATTGACGGAGAGCGATATAAAATTCAATTCCGAGTAATGAAGGCTCGATACACGGGCAAAACCCTATGCTCGGAGTGTGGTGGTAGTCGCCTACGAAAGGAGGCTCTCTATGTGCGTGTTGGAGGAAAAACAATCGCCGATTTGGTTACGATGAGCGTCGATGAGTTGGTCGATTTCTTCGCCACAATCGAGCTCGACGAGTACGACAAAGCCACTTCGGAGCGCATTATGGTCGAAATTCGCAACCGCTTGCAATACCTGACCGATGTCGGATTGGGATACTTGACTCTCGATCGTCTCTCCTCAACACTTTCGGGCGGTGAGAGTCAGCGCATCAATCTCTCTACGTCGCTCGGCAGTTCGCTGGTCGGGTCGCTCTACATTTTAGACGAGCCGAGTATCGGTCTGCATCCGCGCGACACGCATCGTCTGATTGGGGTTTTGAAGCAATTGCGCGACTTGGGCAATACGGTGATAGTTGTCGAACACGAGGAGGAGATTATTCGCGCCGCAGATTACATCGTCGATATAGGTCCCAAGGCGGGCGAGTTGGGCGGAAGGGTAGTCTTCAATGGACCCTTCGAAAAACTGCTCACAGAAAAAAGCGAGAGTCTCACGGCTGACTATCTTACCGGTCGTCGCACAATAGCCATTCCGCAATCATTCCGTAGTCCTGCCGGCAAAATTACGATTCGAGGAGCCAGAGAGAATAACCTGAAAGGTATCGACGTAAATATTCCACTCGGTGTAATGACCTGTATCACAGGTGTTAGTGGTAGTGGCAAATCGTCGCTTGTAAAGGGAATTCTTTATCCCGCATTGCGCCGACAACTGACCGAAACGGGACTAAAGCCAGGAGATTTCGAGACATTGGAGGGTGATTTTGGGTTGCTGACATCGGTCGAGATGGTCGATCAGAATCCGATTGGAAAATCCTCACGCTCGAATCCTGTTACGTATATCAAGGCATATGACGATATTCGTCGTCTATATGCCGATCAGCCCTATGCAAAGCACAATGGAATGGGACCTTCACACTTCTCGTTCAATATTGCAGGCGGTCGTTGCGAAGAGTGCCAGGGAGATGGTGTGATTAAGGTATCGATGCAGTTTATGGCCGATATCGAATTGAAGTGCGAAGCGTGCGGAGGCAAACGATTCAAAGAGGAGATTTTGGAGGTGCGTTGGCACGACAAATCGATTCACGACGTATTGGGAATGACTATCGACGAGGCAATCACCTTCTTCGGCAAGGGCAAAGAAAACATATGCCAACGTATTGTCGAGCGTTTGAAACCATTGCAGGATGTTGGATTGGGATATATTAAGCTCGGTCAATCCTCATCGACACTATCAGGCGGTGAAAGTCAGCGAGTTAAGCTAGCATCGTATATGTTGCGCGAAAATAGCGCAGGGCGAGTGATGTTTATATTCGATGAGCCAACCACAGGTCTGCATTTTCACGATATAAATAAACTACTCACAGCCTTTGGAGCACTGATCCAGCGAGGACACTCGGTGGTGATTGTCGAACATAACATGGATGTAATAAAGTGCGCCGATTGGATCATCGATCTCGGTCCCGAAGCGGGCGATAAAGGCGGTCATATTGTATTTGAGGGCACACCTGACGACTTGCGAAAATGCGAACAAAGCTATACAGGTCGCTTCCTCGCAAAGCACGAATAATGGAGAAACTATATACATATCAACTCCCAAACGGTATTCGCGGAATTCATCGCACAGTGCGCTCCGATGTGGCCTATTGCGCGTTGATTATCAATGCTGGCACTCGTGATGAACTCGCCGACGAGTTCGGATTGGCGCACTTTACAGAACACGCTCTATTCAAAGGAACGGAGCATCGACGCGCATACCATATCAACTGCCGATTGGAGAATCTGGGTGGAGAGTTGAATGCCTATACAACCAAAGAGGAGACCACCATTCACGCGACCGTACTCAAACGCGACATTGCAAAGGCTGCCGAACTGATCTCCGACATTGCATTCCATTCGACATTCCCCGAAAAAGAGTTGGCACGCGAACGCGAGGTGGTGGCCGATGAGATCAATTCGTATAAGGACTCTCCTGCCGATATGATCTACGACACGTTCGAAGATATGATCTTCGAAGGATCGCAGCTCGGACACAATATTTTAGGGCGCAAAGCGGCATTGAAGAACTATACAACAGAGCGAATTCATCGCTTTGTCAATCGCACACATACCACCGACCAGATGGTATTTGCCTCGGTCGGAAATATTTCGGAGCGACGTATCCGCGAAATCGCAGAGCGATATTTTGCAACAGCACCCTCTTCGGAACGCAATTTTAAGCGCATTGGACCGGCACCGATTGCCCGATTTGAAAAGAGCATCAGCAAGCATCTTCATCAAGCGCATTGCATTATCGGCGGTCGTGCATATTCGCTCAACGACGAAAGACGATTACCGTTAGCTTTGTTAATCAATACATTAGGCGGCCCGTGCGCCAACTCATTACTGAATATCGCCGTGCGCGAACGTAATGGATTAACCTACAACATCGAAGCAACCTACACTCCATATACCGACACTGGTGCAGCAAGCATCTATTTCAGTTCAGATCGCGACAAGATTGACCGTTGTCGCGAACTTGTTGCCGAGCAGATTGGCGAGCTATGTCGAAATTCTCTCTCGGCACGCCAGCTGGCCATTGCCAAAAAACAATATATGGGACAGGTTGCAATTGCAATGGAGAGTCGCGAGGCATATATGCTCGGTACGGGTAAAAGTTATTTGATTTACAACGAAGTTGAACCAATCGAAAAGGTCTATTCACGCGTCGAGGCCATTACCCGCGAACAGATCGCCGATATTGCCAACGAGATATTCGGCCAGACTTCAACACTTATATATAAATAAGGTATAGAAAAACGATGGACCCATTAGAGAGATATATACACGACCTTTCGTCGCCCGAAGAGCCTCTGCTACATGAGCTCGATAGGCAGACCAACCTGCGTATTATGCATCCGAGAATGATATCGGGACATATTCAGGGTCGTTTACTGCGTATGATTGTGCAGATGTTACGACCTCGTACGATTCTCGAAATAGGCACCTTCACCGGCTACTCGGCATTGAGTATGGCCGCAGGATTGGAAGAAGGCGCGACACTCGATACGTTCGAGGTGGATGACGAATTGGAACCAATGGCACAGGAGTTTTTCGATCGCGCCGACTATGGCGATAAGATTCATCTGCACATCGGCTCGGCTCTCGATATTGCACCAACGCTCGGCAAGAAGTTCGATTTGGTTTTTATCGATGGCGACAAGCGCGAATATCCCGCCTACTACCAAATGTTAATGGGCGATAATGGGGGAAAGCCTCTTGTGCATAGCGGATCTATACTACTGGCCGATAACATTTTATGGTATGGCAAGGTCGTCGAAGATGTTGCTCGTAATGACCGCCAGACACAGGGTATCTTGGAGTTTAACCGTATGGTGCGCGAAGATGATCGTGTCGAGAGTTTTATCCTTCCTTTGCGCGACGGAATTAATATGATAAGAGTTAAATAAAGACTAAACAAATAAACAAAAATCTCTAACCAATTAAAACAACAACACTATGAAACTCAAATCGTTACTTTTGGCAGTTGTTGCAATTGCTTTTGTCGCACAGGCAGAGGCACAGCAGCACCCCAAACGTGAGTTCCGCGGTGCGTGGATTCACACCGTTCATCAGAAGCAGTATGCTGCAATGACTTCGGAGCAGACACAGGCTTATCTGGTTAATATGGTTGATTCGCTCGAAATGGCAGGTATCAACGCCATTTTGTGGCAGATTCGCCCTTCGGCTGACGCTCTCTATCCTTCGGAATTGGAGCCGTGGAGCCGCTATTTGACAGGCACCGCAGGTAAGGCTCCCGATCCGATGTGGGATCCCCTGCAGTTTATGATTGACGAGTGCCACAAGCGCAACATCGAGTTGCACGCTTGGATCAATCCCTATCGTGTTACAACGGTTAAGACCGACGAACTGCCCGAAAATCACATCTACTACAAGCACCCCGAATGGTTTGTTCGTTACGGTCAGCAGATTCTCTTCGATCCGGGTCTGCCCGAATGCCGCGACTTCATCACCGAAGTAGTTCGCGATATCGTAACCCGTTACGATGTGGATGCTATCCATATGGACGACTACTTCTATCCCTATCCCGTTAAGGACGAAGAGTTCCCCGATGAGAAGAGCTATGCAAAATATGGCAACGGTATGAAATTGGACGACTGGCGTCGCCACAATGTCGATCTTCTGATCGAGCAGCTGCACTACGATATGCGCGCTACGAAGCCTTGGGTACGCTTGGGTATCAGCCCCTTCTGCGTATGGCGTAACCAGAAAAACGATCCTCGTGGTAGCCGCACCAACGCATTTGAAAATTATAGCGGTCTGTTCTCGGACGTAATCCTTTGGACCGAGAAGGGTTGGGTTGATTATATGTTGCCGCAGCTCTATCTGCGCCTCGACCATAAGACTGCAAGCTACGACATTTTGGCTCGCTGGTGGAACGAGAACACATTCGGCCGCCATATGTACTATGGCTTGAGCGTGAATTCAGCTATCAAGGCTCCCGATCTGTGCGAGGGCACCAATCAGTTTACCCGTATGATTGAGATGAGCCGCTATCTGGACAATGTGCATGGTACTTGCATGTGGCCCGCTTATCCTATCGTAAGCAACTACAACGGTGCTGGTGATCAGTTGATCAATGTGGAGCATTCGCGTCCAGCAGTAATCCCTGCATACGACTTTATCGATGCAGTTGCACCCGCAAAGGTTAAGAGTTTGAAGATGAACAATGGCAAACTCACTTGGAAGCGCGTAGCAACCAAAGACCCGATGCAGGAGCAGATCTACTTCGTTGTATATCACTTCGCAAAGGGCGAGAAGGTCGATGTTGATGCTGGTAACCATATCGTTACAACTACTCGTTCAACCGAGTTTGCTCTGCCTGCTAACGCAGAGGGTACTTACGTTGTTACGGCTATGGACCGTTGCCACAACGAGAGCGAGGCTGTAAGTGTTACTATCAAGTAAGGCTCGCTCACAATAGCGCACAAAAAATATCCGCCATCGCGAGGATGGCGGATATTTTCGTTTAATGGGGTAGTCCTGATTAGATCAGATTCAGTTCCTTCTTAATTGCCTCAATCTTGGCATCAAGCTCTGCCTGAACCTCATCGAAACGTGCTGTGCAGCACAACGGAGCACAAACACCGAAATAGAACTTAATCTTGGGCTCGGTACCCGACGGACGAACCGATACCTTCGTACCGTCCTCGGTGAAGAACTGCAATACGTTGCTCTTATCCTGCTCGATCGTAGTCTTAACACCTGTAACCACATTGGTCTCCTCCAACGACAAGAAATCGTTGATCTTCACAACGGGAGAGCCCAAAATGGTCTTGGGAGGATTGGTACGCATATCTACCATCATCTTCTGAATCTCCTCGGCACCTTCCTTGCCCTTACGAACAACCGACACCAGACCTTCGCGGTAGAAGCCATACTTCACGTAGAGCTCTTTCAGCCACTCGTGCAGCGTCAAGCCCTTCTCCTTTGCCCAAGCCATAGCCTCGGCAGCCAGAGCGCATGCACTAACTGCATCCTTATCACGCACGAAGTCGCCAGCCAAGAAGCCGAAGCTCTCCTCGCCGCCGCCGATATAGGTGGTCTTACCCTCATTCTCGCGGATAATCTTTGCGATATACTTGAAACCGGTCAAGCAATCGTAGCACTTAACGCCGTAAGCGTCTGCTACCGCCTTAACCATCTCCGAAGTTACAATAGTCTTGATAACGAACTGCTTGCCATCGAGCTTACCCAGCTCGCCCCAACGAGTCAGCATATAGCTCAACAACAATACCATAGTCTGGTTACCGTTCAAGAGCACATACTCACCCTTATCATCCAATACAGCAATTGCGATACGGTCAGCATCGGGGTCGGTTGCAATTACCAACTCTGCGCCCTCCTTGCGAGCCAACTCGATAGCCATACTCATCGTAGCGCGCTCCTCGGGGTTGGGTGATGCAACAGTGGGGAAGTTGCCATCAACTACGCTCTGCTCCTCGACCATAATAATATTGGTAAAGCCGAAGTTGCGCAACGACGCGGGAACCAACTTCACACCTGCACCGTGCATAGGCGAATAGACAATCTTCATATCGTGGTTCTTGGCAACAGCCTCCGGAGCCATCGACAAACCCTTGATGCGTGCCAAATAGATATCATCAAACTCCTTACCCAAAATGGTGATATTCTCGGGATTCTTGCCCAACTCAATCTGATCGATCGAAGTGATCTTCTCAACCTCTGCAATGATATTCTTATCGTGCGGGGGAGTTACCTGTGCGCCATCAGCCCAATAAGCCTTATAACCATTGTACTCTTTGGGGTTGTGCGATGCAGTTACAACAACACCACTCTGGCAGCCCAACTCTCGAATTGCAAAGCTCAACTCGGGTGTAGGACGAAGCTCATCAAACAGATAAACTTTGAAGCCATTTGATGCGAAAATGTCGGCAACACGCTCCGCAAAAAAGCGCGAATTGTTACGCGAATCGTGGGCAACGGCAACCTTAACCTCTTGACCAGCAAAGCACTCTTTCAGATAATTCGAAAGACCCTGGGTCGCCATACCTACAGTGTACTCATTCATTCGGTTCGAGCCTACGCCCATAATGCCGCGCAAACCACCGGTACCGAATTCAAGGTCCTTGTAGAAGCACTCTGTAAGCTCCTTTTTGTCATTGTCAATCAGATACTTAACTTGCGCTTTGGTAGCCTCATCGTAGTTACCTTCGAGCCACTTCTGCGCTTTGCTCATCACGAGCTGTTCCAGATTGTTGTTCATAATGTGATTAGTTTTATTTATAGTTTACGGTTTATCGAGCCGAAAAAAATTATACACAAAGATAGTAAAAAATTATCAATAATTCACAATCAGCACGTTAAATATATCGATAAAATTTTACGCAATTTTCCCATAAGATAAAAAAATTAAAATACAACAAATCGACATGTTTTTTTTGCACAATTTTATTACAACCTTTGTGATGTCAAAAGAAACAAATAACCCTTTTTCAACGAAAAATGCTCACAAACACTCAGGCATATAGCGATATATGGCAAAACTGCCTGTCGCAAATTCGCAAGCAGACCTCCGAGGAGGAGTTTGCGCGTTGGATCGAACCCATCGCGCTGCTCAACTTCGACGGTCAGACGCTCAGCCTGCGTGTCCCGAACGAAAGCTACATCAGCCAGATTGAACACAACTATATTCCGTTCATCAAGCCGATCATCGCTTCACTTTTCGGCCAACAAACCCGCGTGAGGTACGCGATACCCAAATCGGAGCAGAGCATACCACTGCCTAAAAACAGTGATACAACCGCTATTTCGCAGTTTAAGACCCAAACCGACACTGCAAATATAAAGAATCCGTTTGTAATTCCCGGCCTCAAAAAGATTATTATCGACCCGCAACTCAACCCAAATTATAATTTTGGATCATTTATCGAGGGCGAATGTAACCGTTTGGCTCGCTCGGCAGGTATGGCCGTAGCCGTTAATCCGGGAAATACTCCGTTCAATCCGTTATATATATACGGTGATTCGGGTCTCGGAAAGACTCACATCGTACAGGCTATCGGCCACGAAATTCGTCAGCGTCATCCGCAGATGCAGGTGCTCTATGTGTCGATGAATAAGTTTATGGCGCAATATCAGACCGCCGTGCGCAATGGAGAGGTGCCCGATTTCATCCATTTCTATCAGATGGTTGATGCGTTGATTATCGACGATATTCAGGAGTTGGCAGGTAAAGCGGGAACGCAGACCGTATTCTTCAACATCTTTAACCACCTGCACTTATCAGGCAAGCAGCTTATCTTCACTTCGGATAAGCCGCCCGTAGAGTTAAAGGATATCGAGGCTCGACTGCTTACACGATTCAAATGGGGTTTGTCGGCGCAGCTCAACTCGCCCGACCATGAGACCAAAGTGAAGATCATTCGCAGCAAGGCATCAAAGATGAATGCACAACTCTCGGATGAGGTTGTAAATTATCTGGCAGAGAATATCAGCGCAAATGTACGCGAAATCGAAGGCGCACTCTCGTCGCTCGTGGCACACGCATCGTTCCTCGGCAAGAAGATCTCAATCTCGCTTGCAAAGGATATTTTGAAGGCCTATATCAAACTCTACCAGAAGGAGATAACCATCGAGCACATTCAGCAGGTGGTATGCCAATATCTCAATTTGGATGTAGAGCGATTCAACTCAACCGAGCGCACACGCGAAATTGCGCAGGCTCGTCAAATCGCAATGTATTTGAGCAAGCAGCACACCAAAGCTCCGCTGACACAGATCGGCGCAGCTATCGGCGGTCGCAACCACGCCACCGTTTTGCACTCATGCAAAGCTGTTGCCAACTTGATGGAAACCGACAAGACATTCCGCCATCAGGTTGAAGAGATAGAGAAACTTGTTTTGGCAAAGTAAGCCAAATAAAAGGAGCATAAAGATAAAATAGAGCCAGCCGCTATTCCGAAAGGGTAGCGGCCTATTTTTTTTTTGCGATTATTGCGCGCTATTATACCCACACTCGCAAGCGAGGGCCATTTTTTTGAAAAATTTCGGGCGGCGGAAATTTGTTTTCACGATAAATTTTACTACTTTTACTTGTTAAAATTTCGTTATATCCAAAACCGCTATGACAAAGCTTAAAATTGGCGACAAAGTGCCTACTTTCGAAGCAATTACACAGAATGGCAACATCGTTACCAACGACTCAATCAATGGCCGACGAGCAATTCTCTACTTCTACCCGAAGGATAACACCTCCGGTTGCACGCTCGAAGCAAAGAGTATGCGCGACGGAAAGGCTGAATTAGCCGCCAAAGGTTACGAAATTTTTGGCATCAGTCCCGATAGCCAGCGTTCGCACCAGAATTTCTGCGCAAAGCACGAGTTGAATTTCACTCTGTTGAGCGACACCGAGAAAAAGATGGCCGAGGCATTTGGCGTGTGGGTCGAAAAGAAGATGTACGGTCGAACATATATGGGCATTCAGCGCACGACATTCATCATTGGCGAAGACGGCACCATCGAGCACATCTTCGATAAGGTCGATACGAAGAATCACTATCAGCAGATTCTTGATTGGCACAACGCAACAAAGTAAATAATTAAGAACAAAAAAATAGAAAAACTATGGCAGAGAAGAAACAGACCGAGGTTCAAGCAAAGCCTCAGGTAAATCCCGAAAAGCTGAAAGTACTCAGCGCAGTAATGGATAAAATCGAGAAAGATTTTGGCAAAGGCTCGATTATGAAGATGAGCAGTCAAGCCGTTACCGATATCGCCGTAATTCCCTCCGGCTCAATCACTCTCGATGTAGCATTGGGCGTAGGCGGCTACCCCAAAGGTCGCGTTATCGAGATCTACGGTCCCGAATCGTCAGGTAAGACCACACTTGCCATCCACGCTATCGCAGAGGCACAGAAGGCCGGCGGCATCGCTGCTTTTATCGATGCAGAACACGCTTTTGACAGCTACTATGCACAGCGCCTGGGTGTTGATGTAGATAACCTTCTTATCTCGCAACCCGACAACGGCGAGCAGGCACTCGAAATTGCAGATTCGTTGATTCGTTCGAGCGCAATCGATATAATTGTTATCGACTCGGTTGCCGCCCTGACCCCCAAAGCCGAAATCGAGGGTGAAATGGGCGATTCGAAAATGGGTTTACAGGCTCGTCTGATGTCGCAGGCTCTGCGTAAATTGACTGCAAGTATCTCGAAGACCAAGACCGTTTGTATTTTTATCAACCAGTTGCGCGATAAGATCGGTGTAATTTACGGTAATCCCGAGACAACTACGGGCGGTAATGCTCTGAAGTTCTACGCAAGTGTCCGCATCGACATCCGCAAGGCGAGCGTCATCAAAGATGGCGACGAGCAGTTGGGTACCCGCGTACGCGTAAAGGTTGTTAAGAATAAGGTAGCACCTCCGTTCCGCAAGGCCGAGTTCGATATTATGTTTGGCGAAGGCATCTCGAAGATTGGCGAGATCCTTGATTTGGGTGTCGATCTGGGCGTTATCAAGAAATCAGGCTCGTGGTTCTCGTATGGTGATCGCAAGTTGAGCCAAGGCCGCGATGCCGTTAAGGAGCTGCTCACAAACGATCTCGAACTGCAAGCCGAAATCGAGGCAAAGGTACGCGAGGCGATGAAGAACAAAGAGGAATAGAGAAAATTAACTAAAACCACGTCGGCTTATGAACTATACGGCGGAAGACGAACTGCTCATTCAGGAGAAGTATGAGGATCTGATGTCGATTTGCGAAAAGATCTGCAAATCGAACAGCGATCGAGACTTCATCAAGAAGGCCTTTTTCCTTGCGAAAGAGGCCCATAAAGGCGTGCGCCGCCGTTCAGGCGAGCCATACCTACTGCATCCCATTGCAGTTGCCAAAATTGCAGTCGAGGAGATCGGATTGGGCGTTAAGTCGGTCGTTGCAGCATTGTTGCACGACGTGGTAGAAGATACCGAATATACCGTTGAAGACATTACCAATATGTTCGGCCAGAAGATCGCCACAATGGTCGATGGACTGACGAAGATGTCGGGTGTCTTCAATACCGAAACCTCGGAGCAGGCAGAGAATTTCCGCAAGATCCTGCTCACACTTTCGGATGATGTCCGTGTAATTTTGATCAAAATCGCCGATCGTCTGCACAATATGCGAACACTCGGCGCAATGCCTGTAAATAAGCAGATCAAGATCACCAGCGAGACAATATATCTGTTTGCTCCTCTGGCACATCGCCTTGGTCTATATTCGATAAAGACCGAGTTAGAGGATCTCTGTATGATGTACAGATTCCCTGACCAATATCGCGAAATTGCCGACAAATTGAGTAAAACAAAGGTTCAACTGAATGAATATATCGCTCGTTTCAATGCGCCAATCATCGACGCATTGAAGCGCAACGGTATCGATTTCGAGATTTCGGGACGCATCAAAAGCATCTATTCAATATGGTCAAAGATGCAACGCAAACAGATTCCATTCGAAGAGGTTTATGACCTATTTGCTATTCGTGTGGTATTTAAGCCATTGCAATTCCCTTCGGAAAAGACACAATGTTGGCAGATATATTCGTCAATTACCGACATCTACACACCTAAACCCGAGCGTCTGCGCGATTGGATCAGTATGCCCAAAGCCAATGGCTATGAGGCTCTTCACTCAACCGTAATGGGCCCCGATGGCGTATGGGTAGAGGTCCAGATTCGCACCCAGCGAATGGAGGATATTGCCGAGCGAGGTTTCGCGGCACATTGGAAATACAAGCATGCAACAATTTCACAGAATGAAGACGAGTTCGACAAGTGGCTCAAAAAGATCCGCGAGGCTCTCAACTCTCCAACCGAGAGCGCAGTGGACTTCTTGGATAACTTTAAGTTATCGCTATATACGTCTGAAATTGTTGTATTTACCCCAAAAGGTGAAGCAAGAACAATGCCTCACGGAGCAACAGCCCTCGACTTCGCATACGACATCCACTCGAAGATCGGACACAAAGCAATTGGCGCAAAAATCAACCACGTCATCAAACCTATTTTCAGCGAAATTCATAGTGGCGACCAGATCGAAATCATCACTTCAGACAGTGTTCACCCCAAAGCAGAGTGGCTCGATCACGTTACCACGACAAAAGCCAAGCAGTCAATCAAGAGCTATCTCAAAAAGGATAGACAAAACAATATTGCACGTGGTATGCAGACCTTTGACGATCGCCTGAAAGAGATGGGTATTACACCCAGCAGACGCGTATTTGTCAAAGTTTTACCGGCTTATGAATGTGCTACAAAAGACGAATTTTACAGCAAGCTCGGCGCAGGAATACTCAATTTAGACAACCTTGAAAAGGTTTTGCGCCAGAACTCTGCACGTAAGATTCTGAAATTTTGGTCATTATTCCTCGATGAAGAGGGTGAAGGCGAGACCGACGATGAAAATATCGAGAATGGTGATGAGCAAAGCCACAATAAAAATCTGGTTGTTGGAGCCGAAACCGACATCGAGCCCCAATTCGTCATCGCAGAGTGTTGCAAGCCGATCCCCGGCGACCAGGTAGTAGGATATCGCGACCCCGAAACCGGCCGTATTTTTGTTCATAAAAATACCTGCGACGAACTTACCCGTTTAGGCGCTCAATATGGCAAAAATATTGTAAAAGAGGAGATTAAGTGGTCGCAGCACAAGGCTGTTTCTTATCTATCAGCAATCGAGCTGCGTGGTATCGACCGCATTGGCATCATCCTCGATTTAGCACAATTGATTAAAGATGAGTTCAATATCAATATTCGCGAGATCCACATTCAGAGCCACGACGGCATATTCGAGGGCAATATAAGTCTATATGTCAAGGATATACAGTCTCTCAACAGCCTAATGGACAAGATTAGAATGATTAAAGGTATTGAGGTTGTAAAACGCAACTTGAACTAAAAAAAACGAATACTATGAGTTCCTCTTCAATATTTGCGATAATAACAGCTGCAATCATCATACTTGGCCGCATTATTAATCGCCACGCAGAGAAACAGCCAAACAGCGATGATGCATCTCGAGAATTCGATACAGAGCACGACTTTTCGAGCGAAGATACTACTTCTGCACGCGAGGTAAGAATGCAGGATGATGATCAAGAGACTCTCGCAAAAGTCATTCGTGAGCAAATAATCGAGGCAAGAAAAAGGGTAGAGGCCACGCGACAGAATCACCCACATATGCCGGCGACAACCGAAGGCTCCGCTACATTTAATACTCCGCGCTTTGAGACCACTTCATCGCGCAGAGAAATCATCATTCCACAATCTCAAAAATCCAAGCCACAGCCTAAGAAAACTACATCAAAGCAATCAGTGGCCACTACAAAAGACACAAAGCAGCAATTGCAAAATTCAAATACTGCAACAACCAGCCAAACTTCGGATATTGCCGAAGAGTTCGATCTTGTAAAGGCTGTTATTTACGCCGAGATCCTCAATCCAAAATTCGACCAATAGAACAATAAAATAACAAAGTATGGCAACAATTTTTTCACGCATAATCGCAGGCGAGATCCCCAGCTACAAGGTAGCCGAAGATGAGAACTTCTACGCATTTCTCGATATTAATCCGTTAATGAAAGGACACACCCTCGTCGTTCCCAAACAGGAGATTAATTACCTATTTGACCTCGAAGATCAGACACTGGAGAAAATGATTATTTTCGCAAAGAGGGTAGCAGAACAAATTAAATGTAAAATAGAGTGCAAGAAGGTCGCAATGGTAGTCCTTGGACTCGAAGTTCCGCATGCACATATACATTTAATCCCGATGAATACCGAATCTGACGTCGATTTTCGCAAGGAAAAACTTAATTTAACTGCAGATGAGTTCGCCGAAATCGCTGCAATATTGCGAGCATAAGCAAGAGGTATAATTCTATAATAACTTATATATCAAAAGGGTAGCTATTTTATTAGCTACCCTTAATTTATCTATTTAACATAATCATTGATTCGACATAATTATCAACAATTACCTAAAATCAATCATTAGTGAGTATAGAAAAAGTCGGCAATTTACATCAGTAGAGTGGGGTATTATTACTTTTGTAAATGCAAAAGATTGCGCTTGTTATACATTTGTAACCATATAACAAGTGTTAATATTTGCATATTGTAAATTATTTACATACAGACAAAGGAAGTCGCAAACGAGCAATAATACAGGACAAATGACTGATCAATATTTGAAACATCAACACATATTTGCACTATAAATCAATCATTTACGAGGTTTATATAAACGTATATATCAATATTTACATGGCATTATATCGGATAAGACGCATTTAATGGTTATTTATAATATTTAGCGGTATAATGAGCGAAATATCAGCATATTACAATGATTATGTGAGATACAACATGCGATAAACGATAATGGATTATATTTAGCTTTGATACTATATTACAATTGTAAATCGGTTTTGAACAATTAACATTTTTACAAAAGTGCATTAGTGTTTGTTTTACAAATAAAAATGTTTTATATTTGTAAAAATTTATCGTTATGCGTGAAAAATTGCTGAAATTAATGAAGAGTGAGAAACTCTCATCGAGTCGCTTGGCAGAGATACTCGAAATACAACCTTCGAGCATCTCTCATATTTTGTCAGGAAGAAACAAACCAAGTTTCGATTTTTTGGTAAAGATCCTGCGTAGATTCCCTACTTTAAATCCGGACTGGCTCTTACTCGATTCAGACCAGATGTATCGTCAGAGCGACGAGTCGGCAGCATTGAATGAGAATCAAGTTATCGCGCCAATAGCAATATCGACAATACAGACCAGCGGTTCTGAACATCGCCCAAATAACCGTTCCATTAGTTCGACTGCTCCCAATAATGATTCGACTAAAAGAACAACGCCAATCGACCTACCTTTTGACAATAATCAACACGTAAATAAACCGATTGAACGCATAATCGTCCTATATTCGGACAAGTCGTTCGAGGCCTTCAATATTAGCAGCAATTAGAACATTTGAGAGTAGATTTTCGCATCACAATACATTTTTCTTGTTTGGAATAATATTTGCATTATGTTAAATAATGGGTGGGAAAGTATTATTATATCTTATCAGTGTATATTTTCAAGGTAATCAGCATCTGATTCTGTCGAGCCGATATCTCCATTATTTTCAAAGTCTGCTGTTTGCGATCCTCTGTCATCCATTCGATTGTAAGTATTCTGAAAGTTATTGAGGTCGCGGAAAAGAAAGAATACAAAAGGAGACTATAACAATGTTCTGCAATTAAACTTATGCTCGTAAGGATTACCCTATCATCATCCCAGAGGGGCTTTGTATTAATCTCTCTACCTAAAAATTCGCGCAGAATATATTTAACATAATCTACTTGAATAAATCTGCATTTTCTGCACACTTACAGAATTTCCCTTCTAATTAAAGAGAAATATTTTATCGGCACAAATAACCACTCACACAATAAAAAATCTCCCAAACCAAAAGATTCGGGAGATTGAATTTGAGTGGCCTACCCCACTATTTGAAGTAACGCTTATACAAGCCCTCGAAGCCCTTGCCGTGGCGAGCCTCGTCCTTACACATCTCGTGTACGGTGTCGTGGATTGCGTCCAAATTGAGTTTCTTTGCAAGAGTTGCGATGCGCTTCTTGTCCTCGCAAGCACCCTGCTCGGCCATCATACGCTTATATACATTGGTCTTGGTATCCCATACAACCTCGCCCAACAGTTCTGCGAACTTTGCTGCGTGCTCTGCCTCTTCCCAAGCATAGCGTTTGAAAGCCTCGGCAATTTCGGGATAACCCTCGCGGTCAGCCTGGCGGCTCATTGCAAGATACATACCAACCTCGGTACACTCACCCATAAAGTGGTCCTTCAAACCCTGCAATACCTCCTCATCAACACCTTTGGCTACGCCAATAACGTGCTCATCAACAAACTGCAAATCGCCATCCTGCTCAACGAGCTCAACAAACTTATCTGCGCCAACTTTGCAAAGGGGGCACTTCTCGGGAGCATTATCGCCCTCGTGAATATAACCGCATACGGTACATTTCCATTTTTTCATAGTCGTAATAGTTTTATGTGGATTATTTGTTTGCTTTATTCGAGTACAAAAATAGACTTTTTTTGCAATTTCACAATGGTTCTTAATAATAAATTGCAATCATATTATTTTATATCGCCATAAGCTTAACTTATATCACCGCACGGAGTTTGATTTTACGCGTTAAAATTGTACATTTGCACTATTATAATAATAAGGTATATGAAAACACTTAAAATAGTAGCTCTAGCCGCACTTGTATTGCTTACTGCCTGCGGACAAAAGAGCAAGAAAGATTCATCGACCGAGCAGAAGAAACAATCCGTGGAAGAGTTATCGTTCCCCTCGATTTCGGTTCCCGAGATGTTGCCGGTCGAGGATCGAGCTAAATACTTGGCAGAGCATTTCTGGGATCGATTCGATTTCAGCGATACGACATATTGCAATAAACCCGATATCACCGAGCAGGCCTACGCGAACTATATCGATATTTTGAGATATGTCGATCCGTCGGTTGCCCGCGCAGCAATTGCAGATATGACTCATCGTGCCGAAGCCGATTCGATTGTATTCGACTACTTCAATTCATTGAATGATAAATATCTGTATGATCCTAATTCGCCATTCCGTAATGACGAGCTGCTGATTCCGACACTTGAAGTGATGCTTGCCTCTCCCCTACTGAACGAGGCGGAGAAGATTCGTCCGCAGGAGTTACTCAATATGGCGATGAAGAATCGCATAGGAGAGAGGGCAAATGACTTCATATATACTCTACACGATGGCCGCACGGGACGAATGTATGCTATCGAGGCGGAGTACTTGCTGATCTTTATCAACAACCCCGACTGCCCGGCCTGCAAGGAGATTCGTGAACAAATTTGCGCATCACCAATGTTGAGCGAGATGATTGAGCGTGGCGTTATGAAGGTATTGGCGATATATCCCGATGAAGATATTACAGCTTGGCTGAACTATCGCCACAACATACCGACATCATGGATAAATAGCTACGACAAGAAGTTACGTATGCGCGACGAGGAGTTGTACGATCTGAAAGCGATTCCGTCGCTCTATCTACTTGATAGCGAGAAGCGAGTAATGTTGAAAGATTGCAATATCGTTCCACAGATCGAAGAGGCGATATTCTATGCTGAACAAGGAAAAGAGTAATCAATAACAGAAACAATATAACACTGACCAACAAACGATTATGACAATTATCGATGGCAAAGAGGTTGCTGCGGCTATGCGCCGAGAGATAGCAGCCGAAGTAGAAACAATGGTGGCCGAGGGCAAGCCCGCGCCCCATTTGGTTGCAATTTTGGTAGGTAACGATGGCGCAAGCCAAACCTACGTAGCCCACAAGGAGAAGTGCTGCCACGAGTGCGGTTTCACTTCAACCGTACTGCGTATGCCCGAGGAGACTACCGAGGAGGAGCTGCTCGCTCGAATCGACGAGTTGAATGGCGATCCGAAGGTTGATGGCTTCATCGTGCAATTGCCCCTGCCCCGCCACATCTCGGAGCAGAAGGTGATTGAGGCGATCGATCCCCGCAAGGATGTTGATGGCTTCCACCCCGTCAATACCGGCCGTATGATTTCGGGACTGCCCTCCTATCTGCCCGCAACGCCCGACGGTATTCTTTCGCTCTTGAAATATTACAACGTACCGACCGCAGGTCGCAGCTGCGCTGTGATTGGTCGTAGCAACATCGTTGGCCGTCCCATCGCAAACCTGCTCTCACAGAAGGGCTGGGATTGCACCGTAACGCTCTGCCATAGCCGCACCCCGAATCTAAAAGAGGTTGTAGCCGAGGCCGATATCGTGATCGCAGCACTTGGCAAGGCCGAGTTCGTTACGGCCGATATGGTTAAGGAAGGTGCGACGGTTATCGACGTAGGTATTACCCGCGTTCCGAGCGACAAAACCAAGAGCGGTTGGAAGTTGTTGGGCGATGTGAAGTACGACGAGGTTGCCCCCAAATGTGCCTACATCACTCCCGTTCCGGGTGGCGTCGGCCCGATGACCATCATCTCACTGATGCGCAACACGCTGAAAGCAGCCAAGAAGGAGATTTACGGATAGACACACGAAGACCAAATTCTCACAAAGGCCTTGATTCCAATAACGGATTCAGGGCCTTTGTATTTTTAGACTCACTAACTGCAAATTCCCATTACAACGACAAATTTTGTCGCGATACTATATTATCTTTGTAAAAAATTAACAATATGAACACCATAGCCTTAATACGAAGAATAGTTAGGATTACCAACAAATTGAGTTATCCCAATGCTATATTAAGTAAAGATGAATTAATAAATTATGCGACACAAGGTCTTGGCGATCACGACGAGTCGATAACTATTCGAACATTACAGCGTGATTTTACTGCCATTCAAGATATATTTGGCATCAGAATAGGTTACAATAGAGCAAGAAAAGGCTATTGCATATTAGAACGTGGCGAAACAGCTCATGAATACGAAAAGCTGCTACAAAATTTCGAATTATTAAGTCGCATAGATGATCCTTCACTTGTAAGTTGCATTGATGCAGAGCACAGATTACCACCTATCGGAGATTCATTCCACGAAGTTTTGTTCGCCATTCGAGAACGTAGAATGATAGAGATTGAATATGAGCATTACCGCAATTGCAATGAGCTACGAAAACATACTATATCTCCGCATCTACTCAAAGAGTCGCAACACCGTTGGTATATAGTCGGCTACAATGAAGGCGGAGAGCTCCGCGTCTATGCGTTGGAGCGAGTTCAAAGTGTAAAATACCTTGAACATAGAAAATTCAAGCCTAGACCAATGGAAGAAATAGAGCAACAATTTTCAGAAAGTTTTGGAGTATGGGCAGATGGGAATCAACAGGTTGAAGATATTGTTATTAAATATGATCGATTAGACGGATCGTTTGTTAAGAGTCTGCCTCTGCATCACACACAAAGAATAATAGAAGAAAACGAGGATTCGATTACTATTGGGCTTAAACTACGCATAACAAATGATTTTGTAATGGCTCTGCTATCACGTAGCCGTTCTATCGAAATCATTAAACCACATTCATTGCGACAACGAATATATGAAACACTACTTCGAGCCATAGAACGAAATAAGATATAGATGTATGGATGAGCGAACCGACTTAAAAGAGATAATAACTATTATTTGGCATTTAGCAAAGCCATTTGTCTATATAGTTGTGATATATACACTGATTGTAGCTGTATATGACGAGTGGTTTCGCCCAACATCACAGCAACACTATGAATCACATTGGCGAAACCTCGACCCATCAAAGAGCGCAAGTGATATTGCTGAACTTGACTACGAAAATCGTTTGGTTCGCTATCGCGAGTATCGCACAGAAGAAGTTATTGACACAACACGACAGAGTATTGCAATACCCCCAAGTGCCGACGAGGGTTTCAATGATTGGTACGACATAGACTACTATGAATTATACGATTATTACCACGATTAAAACGATAAAAACATGGACAACATTAAACAACAAACTCTAAATGCACTCTCTGCACTTGGGTATAACAATATCCGAGAGATTGAGGCGGCCTGCATCAATATGGAGGCAACAAATGGCAAAGACAAAATCTTAGTAGTGCCTATTATTGAGGAATTTACGCAAAGTGAAAGCTATTTTCGTTATATTCTTAAACAAGCTAACGATAACAGCTATAACACTATTAATTTTGTCGCTCGTACAACCAAACCGATGGAATTATTTAACTCACTATATTTAGACGAACTGTGTAGCAACTTAACCGTAGAATGGATCATTTTGAAATACTAAAACACATATTAAAATATGAAGGGAACCAATACATTTACTATTCAGGAAATAGAACAAATTAAAACATTAATACGCCAACGAGGGAAGGCAAATAGAGACCAACAAAAGTCTATTCGTAGCAAAATGCGCGCTATTGGTTTCTATGGTCGGGATGATTGGGGTATTGTCGATTGTCAGGTATCAGATCTAGAAAGATTAATAAACTCTGGCCGCATTAAGGTTATTTGCGGTAAAAACATTTCTAATACCCAAGATCCGCATTTATATAAAACTAAATTTTCTCAAAAAACCAAAACTGCATCAACAACCATTAATGTAAAACAAAAAAATGAGTCCATTAAAACGCCTCACAATGCCGGCAACCGCAAGATGGGTCTTAAACCATGGATAGGAGAAAATCCGAAAGTTTTAATTTTAGGCACATTGCCAGGCGAACAATCATTAAAGCAACAAGCATATTATTGCAATTCGCGCAATTCTTTTTGGAAGATTATGAGAAATTTATTTCCTCACAGCACCGAAACCGACAATAAAACATTTATTACATCCTGCGGTATAGCTTTATGGGACTGTATTCAGTCTGGCGAAAGAGAAGGTAGTTTAGACTCTGGGTTTAATGTAAGCACACTAATTCCCAATGACATCCACGGATTATTATTAAAACATCCGACAATACGAACCATTGTGTTTAATGGGGAAAAAGCCGCCAAGTTTTTCAAGCAATACTGTAAAAACACTACATGCGATACTATTACCCTAGTTTCAACATCATCTGCCGCAGCTAGACCGTTCCCGGTAAAATTAGAGCAATGGGCGATAATTAAAGAGAAAGTAAATTCCCCAAAAGCATAAAGAATGCGCAACCTCGCAGAACGTGGTTGCGCATTCTTATTTTGTAATGAACAAATTACTCCTCCACCTTGCGGGCGATGTAGTAGAGATCGAAGCAGCCGTCGGCGACGGGTGAGATGCTGTAGTCGTCCATTGCGATATCGGTCGTCAGCTTGCGGTTGCGAGCCAGCAAGAAGCGACGATTCAAGCGATTCAGAATATCATACGGGATCTTCAACATCCAACGCGGCAGGCGGTGTTGCAGATCAAGAAAATCGAGTTTCGCAATGCGGCGCACGCTGGCACGATTTTTCTCGTAATACTTCATCACCTTCTCATTGCCAAACACGCCACAACGCTCAATATCAGCGAAATAGTTACCCATCAGACGATCAAATTCATCAATCGAATACTCGCGCACGTGCCAAGGATTGCGCGTAAGAGACATCGCAGCGTTAGGAGTCGAAACGATAAAACACCCACCAGGGCGTAAGATACGGTGTATCTCCGAAACGAAATCGACATCATCTTTGATATGCTCGATCACCTGAAACGAGATAACAAAATCGACACTGCTTGAAGGAAGGTCAATCGGAGGAACGGTCATCTGTCGGAATTCAACATTATCCATATCGGAGGTATCGATCTTCGTTTCGAACTTATCGATGGTCATAAAACGAGTGGCAGACGGAGCAATTACATTGATGCCATAACCGCTACCTGTACCAATCTCCAACACCGTACCGCTGACCAATTTTGCAGCGTGATAATATGCCAGCAACGAACGCTGAAAAACGTAATTATCCGAGCTATCGGTCTGCGACACGCGCTCGGCTGTTTGCATTTTTGCTGCCATAACTATTTCATTTTTATTCCGTTATCAGTTATCTCAACGCGGCCACTTTTCAGCAGCATACCCAACGAACGTTTGAACATCTTCTTACTCATTCCCGTAATTTCGTGCACTCTTTCGGGTACTGTATTATCATTTACAGGCAGTTCGCCATCGTTGTTGCGAAGCAGTGCCAACAATTCATCAGCAGAATCGCGCACCTGCTCCAAACCCTGCTGTTGCAAGCTCAAATCGATACGTGCATCGGGCGTGATGCGGCTGACATATGCCTCTGTTCGCTCGCCAATACGCACCGGGCGGAA
>JAFPAT010000096.1 GCA_017425655.1 Rikenellaceae bacterium
CGAACGTGTGTCGCAGAACGTGTGGGCTCTTGCGTCCGCGCACGCCGTAAGCCTCTAACTCGCTATGTATGACGCGATAAAGCGTTGAGTAGGATATTCGCTTACCTTTCTGTGTTAAAAATAGTGCTTTTTCGTCAAAAATGCAAATATTTTGCCTTGAAATTGCACCGAGGTAGTCTAAAATCTTTTCACGAACGATCTCGATAATCGGCACAATTCGGTCCTTGTCGCCCTTACCTCGCACGCGGAGCGATGAGTAGTTGTCCGAAAAGTGGTCGCGGTCGATTGCAATCAGCTCCGACAGACGCAGTCCCGTAGTAAGGAACATCAAGATAATTAGCGCATTACGCTTCGTGTCGAAATCCTCGCTGTCGCATCTGAACTCGCTATCTCGGACAATCGCCGTCATACGTTTCGTGGGGATGTATGTCGGTAGGCGTTTGGGCGTGGTGTTTCGCGGAATTGAAGCGAAGGGATCGACCTGCGTGAGGTCGTTGTTGCGCATCCAGCGATAGAAGGCGCGTACCGAGGCTAACGTGCGATTGATCGAGGTGGCGGAGAGGGCTTCGCCACGCTTTGAGCGATGGAGCGTGCTCTCGTCATCTTTGGGCTTGCGTGAGAGCGATTCGATCCACTCGACAACATCGTCGCGTGAGATATCATCGGGTACGAACTCGCGCTTGCCGTTGCCCGTTACGAATGAAACGAACTGCTCCACATCGCGGCGATAGTTGCGCACGGTGAGGGGCGAGAGACGTCGTTCGACGGTGATATATTCGACAAATCGGTTGATCATCGGCTTCGGAATTGCACTATGACAAAGTTACGAATTTCTATGAATAATTGGCGGGCTTTTCGATTGGTCATTGATAAATAATTGTTATATTTGTAGTAACTATCTAACTAAAAACCGTTTAGTATGAAAAAGCTTATCATCTTTATAGCGATGTCAATCGCGTTCGTGTTCACATCAACGAAACTTTTTGCGCAGGATACTAGGGGCGCAAGTGCGGAGTATATGGAGCTTGACGCTTTCCCTACATTTAAGGGTGGTTCGCTTCAATCATTTGTGTCTTGGGTATCGCGACGTGTTGAATATCCGCTAGCGGCTATGAATGAGGGTATCAGTGGCACGGTGCGAGTTCGTTTTGTGATCGACGTAGATGGTCGAGTAAATGAGGCGTATGTTGTTGATGGAGTGCATTATCTGCTTGATGCCGAGGTTATTCGCGTAGTCAAGAAGTCGCCCAAGTGGACCCCGGGCATCAAAGACGGCAAGCCTGTCCGCGTAAGCTACGTGCTACCGATTGTTTTTAAGATGAGGTAGGGAGTTTGCATTTTGGGCTTTTGCCTCGCCCGAAAAACAAAAAGGCGGGAGGGTATCTCGCGACAGCCTCCCGTCTTCAAAGGATTTTCACCCTTAAAACTATTAAACCAAAGGTTGTAAACTTTTGATGTATAACTTATTTTGTTTGTGGCAATAAATTAGTTATATTTGTGATAGCTAATAAAATCCAACAGGAACATCTAAAGATTATGAAGAAGTTATTTATTTCTATTTGTGCCGTTTTGTTTGCCCTTGTAGTACAGGCGCAGGAACATATGACATTTAAGGGTATTCCTATGGATTGCGATATGGATACATTCGCCTCTCAATTGGAAGAAAAAGGATATATTAAAATTCCTTTTAGTACAAAATATATAGGAGATACTATGATAGTTCTAGTTGGGAAATTTGCAGGGGTAGATAAGTGCTTTATTGCTATTCAAGGAACACCTATATCAAAAATAGTTTGGAGAGTAGGCGTTCTTTTTCCTATTGAAGATTCGTGGGACACATTAAAAAGGTGTTACGAATCTTTGAAAGAATCTTATACTGCAAAATATGGGAAACCAGACTCGTTTGAATATTTTCAAAAGCCGTATTATGAGGGGTGTGGCGAAGAACTCAGAGCTGTTGAATTAGGAAAAAGTAACTATAGCTCATACTTCTTTGTTAAACCAAAAGGAGGTATCGTTTTGACGATTGAAAAAAACAAACAGATAGTCGTATCGTATGAGGATGACATAAATACCTCCGTTTTCGAGCAAGAAAATGAGAGAATAGTATCGAATGATATTTAGTGATCTTGATTTACAAATATTAGTTTATGGGAGCAAAAAGAATAGGCGACAATCGTAAGGCTGTCGCCTATTCTTATAACTAAAAACAAAAAAGGCGGGAGGGTATCTCGCGACAGCCTCCCGTCTTCAAGGGATTTTCACCCTTAAAACTACTAACCCAAACTTAAATAAATGAAGAAACCTTTTGTTGCGGCACGGCTGGTACCGCAACGCTATATGTTGGGGCAAGATCTGTGCCACGATTTCGCTGTCAGTCCTAAAATCACACTCCGAGCGACATTTAAGACTTTTTGCACGCTATTTGCGACCGAACGTTTTGAACCAAAAAAGTGAATCAAAATGAGAAATGTTTTAATGACAGTCGCTGTCGCACTTTTGACATTGGCGGCAATGGTGGCAGTGGCGCACGAAAGGCAGATCCCATACGCGGAGCTGCCGCAAAAAGCGCGCAATATTATCGAAAAGTACTTCGCGCGCGATAAAGTGATTTCGATCGAGGAGGATAATGATTGGCGCAAGGAGTATGAGGTGCGTTTTTCTGATGGCGCGAAGATCGATTTCGACGGCAATGGCGATTGGATCAAAGTGCGCTCATCGCAGGGCGCGGTGCCTGCAGAGTTGGTGCCTGATACGATTGTGAATCAGACCAGGGCGAACTATCCCAATGCGATAATGGTGGAGGTCGAGAGGGATGATCGCGGCTATGAGATCGATCTCTCGGATGACCGCGAGTTGCGCTTTGACTCGTCGGGTCAGATGGTCAAGGTTGATGATTAAAAGTGAATGACAAAAAGAGAGAGCCTGCTTGACAAAATATGTCGGCAGGCTCTTCTTGCTTTAACCTTAATTAGATATTGTGTGTTGCGTAGAGAGTTGTATTTAGGGCTACATTCCTTGCTGGCCACCTCCGCTGTTACCTCCGCGCGAGCCCGACTCCATATCGTCGTTTTGGATCGAGCGGTTGGTTGATTTGACATTGACCTGCGACTTGCCGAAGCGGTAACCGATCGAGAACGAGAACTGACGCAGAGTCTGCCACGAGGTGTTCTCGCTACGATAGGTGTTGGTCTGGACCACCTGAGTCAATTTAGAATTGGCATTGAAGGGGTTCGAGGCCGTGAACGAGAGCGTCAATTTCTTCTTGAAGAGCTGTTGGCGCAGACCGAGTCCGTACGAGAAGTAGGTCTGCTTGAAGCTATTTTCGAGATCGACACCAAAACGATAGGCGTAACCGTTACAGTAGATTGTGGCATCTTTCCACAATGCTGCCGAAGCGTAGAGCGAAACATTGTATGTAAATCCGTCATTTTCAAGGTTGAGCGCCGGAGCCTTGATCACGTTGTAGCCACCCTGACCGCTCAACTGCACGTTGAATTTCACTCCACTGCGATAGCCGATAGTGCCGTTCAGACCATATATTTGTCGCTTGGCGATGTTGTCATAGGTCGAGTGCGTAACTCCATCTTCGACAAAGGAGTAGGAGCTGAGTGCATTGTTCGAGAACGAGCCAGTCGTGCCGAGCGAGATGTTCCACGACGAGGAGAATCGACGCCACGACAGCGCAACCGAGTGTGCAAGGGTTGCATCCAAGTCGGGGTTACCGTAGCTGACATTCAGTGGGCTCTCGTTACGATAGGGATTCATATGCCAGAGGTTCGGACGCGAGAGTCGCTGGGTGTATGAGAGCGAAAGTGTGTTGGCATCGTTGGGGCGGTAGTTGGCACTCGCGTAGGGGATCACATTGAACAGCGAGGGGTCGTAGGTGATCTTATCCTTCTCGGTTACAACCGCCACGTCGCTCCATGCCTGCTCCATACGAGCACCGACACGTCCCGAGAGCTTTTTACCCTTCACGTGGTAGCCGGCATAGAGCGCCAAGATGTTCTGCGTGTAGTTCATATCGCTGCGCGGGTAGTCGGGGGCAATGGCAAATTCGCCCGTCGCCTCGTCGCGTAGCAGAGTCTGCGACTCGTTGGTATAACGGCGGTAGATATATTTGGTACCTGCCTCGATGCTATGCACCTTGTTGATCGGGTTGAAGTAGTCGATCTGCACGGTGTTGTCGAAACTGCCGTTGTCGCCCAGATTTCGGCGTGAGGAGGTGGGGTAGTTGAACGTATTCAGAACGTCGTAGAGTTGCTCCTCTTTGTCGGGCGAGAGATCCATTTCGTATGAAACGGTCAGCGTGTGATCCTGACGATTGAACGTGCGCTGATAGTTTGCTGCGGCCCAATAGCTATTGTAGTTGTAGTGGCTGTTCAGATAGTTATCGTAGGCCATAACGCGCTCATTGTCAATTGAGAAGATCTCAGTTTTCGAGTTGGCATTGCTTCTATTTTTGCCATTGTGGTAACCTCCCTCCAATGTGATCAGATTCATAGTGTCGATCTCGTAGCTGGCGTTGAAATATGCCCCCAAATACCTGCCGTTGTATTTCATTCCCGTCGAGCTTGTCATCAGGTGCATTGTCGGATCGTCGAACACCTCGCGGAAACCCTCGCCACGGTGGTCCAGACGCGATTTTATACCCTGCATGTATGCCGATGCCGAGATTGAGAATTTGCCGGCTTGTGCCGCGATGTAGGCGTTGCCGTTTAGGAAGTATTGAGTTGATCCCGAAATATTTACGTTTCCGTTGTAACCACCTGCCACTTTGCGATCTGTAATGATATTGATAATGCCGCCGACACCTTCTGCCTCATATTTTGTCGAGGGATTTGTGATCACCTCGATCTTTTTGACCGATCCTGCGGGCATACTCTCGATCACGCTCTTGAAGTTCTTCGACATCATCGACGACGAACGCCCATTGACCAACACCTTGTAGTCGCTCTGTCCGTTCAGCAGCACGTTGCCCTCGGCATCGACACTCAACTGCGGCACCTTGCGCATAATATCGACCACCTGACTTGTGGCCGAATCGGGATCGTCTTCGACACTGTAAGCGATCTTCTCGTCATCGGCCACGATAAGGGGCTTCTGCACGGCCACGACCACTTCGCTAATATCGATACCCTGCTCCAGCACTACTTTACCGAGCTTTGTTTTGCCTTCAACAAGTTCAACTTCGCGGTTGTGAGTTGTATATCCGACCGAAGAGATTTGGAGCATATATCGCCCCTGCTCTTTAGCCGCGATGGTGAAAGCACCTGTCGCGTCAGCAGCTACGGCAGCAACAATTGACGAGTCCGCCTTCAACAGAGCGATCGTTGCATAGCCAATGCCCTTGTTGGTTGAGGCCTCTACGGCGCGACCTTCGAGTTGATATCGGTCAGTTTGTTGTGCCATTACCGACGAGCAGACGAGTGTGATTAACAGAGTAATCAGTGAGAATCGAATTTTCATTTTCATTCTTTTATCTTAATTGTTCGATGTTATGTCAATGGTTCTGCCTACGCAAAATTGGGATTGATCTTTCGAATTACGGTTACAAATTTATCCGATGCTTTTTAATTTTCCAAATATAAACCAATAAATATATATCGAGAAACAAAAAAAAAGTACCGAAAAACGATATTTCATCCTTTTTTTAGACCTTTCGGCAAACATTTCTTATCTGCCTGCCTACATATTAGACGCTCGACCGAGGCAAAAGTTACATTCGCACCCCATTTTTTTACTTTGGCCTCGAATGGATATTAAGTTTCGGAATAAAAGAGCTCGACGGCGGTTACTGTTTGCGCTTTATATATAACGATGCGATTGCGGATTTGTTGTTTATCGCGCCATTATATACACAAAAAGTCCGCAACCATTGCGGGTTGCGGACTCTTTTGTGAATAGTATAAGTACTACACTCGATTAGTAACCGGTCGTCTTCGACGCAGCGTAGCTAATCTTCAGTGCATTCGCGCGGCGAAGCTCCTGCTTAACGTCGGTGATAATACCCATACGGGTCTGATCATCGGCCTTGATGCAGACAGTCATCGCGTTACGATCAGCCTCGTTGAGCTTGTCGCGCTCCGAAGCGATGAAGTCGAGAATGTCCTTGGTGGTACGGTAGCTATCGTTGAGCTGTACCTTCGGTGCGTTACCGAACTTTGCCTGCATAGCGATGCTCGGGGGACCGATGTGGATAAAGCTAACGAGCGACTTCTTCTCCAATTTCTGGATTTCGGTTGCAGCCGGCAGGCGGTAGCGAACCAGCAGCTCCTGCTCACGCATCTGTGTACTTACCATGAAGAAGAAGATAAGCATAAAGATTACGTCGGGCAACGATGCAGTCGAAACTGCGGGGGTCTCTTTCGAGCCCTTTTTCTTAAGTACTGCCATAGTTTATTTACCTCCTACGTTACGCGGTTCAGCCTCCGAGATCTTCAAAGGTACAGCGTCGGTAATCGACTTGCGAGCAGCCTCACCCAGATCTGCAAACTCCATACCGTACTTGCTCTTTGCGAGCTCGTTACGTACCTCGTTGAATGCGCGGGTAAGCTCATTCTGTACCATAATGTAAGCCTCGTAGCTTGTACCACGGTCGTTCTGAAGCGAGATAACGCCTTCAGATACCGGGTACGACCATTTCGAGCCGTCCTCGAGTTCGATATCCTTTACCTTCTTCTCGGGAAGAGTCTCCAGATCGAAGGGGTTAAGAACGAACTCCTTGGCCTTCTCTTTCAGCTGTCGGATGTCGATCACCTGGTTCTCAGCCTCCTGAGTGCTAACCATGATGTTGTTGTTCTGCGAGATGAACACCTTCATAAGGTTACGCTCCTTAATGTCCGAAGGCTTCTGCTCGGTGTTTTCATCGGGCATAGGCGGCAACATACGAGCCAGACCAGAGTCGGTATTCATCGTGGTAGCAACCAGGAAGAAGATCAACAGCAAGAAAGAGATGTCAGCCATCGAGCCGGCATTTACTTCCTGTATTTTTCTTTTGTTTCCTGCCATAATTGCTTTGATGTCAAATTGTTACTTAATAGCAGCTTTAACCTCTGCAAATACAGCCGAAAGCAATGCGGCAGCCATAGCGATATAAGTTACATAGATGCTTACATCGGTAATAGCCAATACCTGCGGATCGTCCATTACGGTCATATCCGACAAGGTAACGGGGGTGGTAGTGTCAGCCAATGCGAACGACACACCGATAACGACAGCGATCAGTACAATCGACAACAGCGAACCCTTCATACCTGCGGGGTTGAGGATCATGTTGTAGATTGCGCCGCCAACAGCAGAAACAAGACCCAATACAAACAGCGCGTATGTCCATACGATGATGCCGTTTACATCGGGGTTGCCCGCAGCGTCACGACCGCCGACGAACATCATAACAACCAACACAACGGTGATGGCCATCATAATGCCGAACAGAATATTAATAACTTTTTTCATTGTTCAGTTTTTAGAAAAATTGGTCGTGAGTGGTGATTATTTCTTGTTGTAAGCGGTCAGGATATCGAGCAAAGTGATCGAGCTGTCCTCCATAGTTACAACCATCGAGTCGATCTTCGATACGATATAGTTGTAGAAGAACTGCAGGATACAAGCTGCGATCAGACCGAGCAGAGTGGTCAACAGAGCCACCTTAATACCACCAGCAACCATTACGGGCGAGATATCACCAGCTGCCTGGATCGAGTCGAATGCGTCGATCATACCAACGATGGTACCCATGAAACCGAACATAGGAGCTGCAGCGATGAACAGACCGATCCAAGTCAGGTTGCTCTCCATCTGGCCCTGCTGTACCGAACCGTACGATACAACTGCCTTCTCAACTGCGTCAAGACCCTGATCGTAGCGATCCAGACCCTGATAGAAGATCGATGCAACGGGACCGCGAGTGTTGCGGCATACGTCCTTAGCTGCCTCTACGCCACCATTGTTCAGAGCATCCTCTACGTTAGCGATGAGCTTCTTGGTGTTAGTTGCCGAGAACGACAAGAAGAGGATACGCTCGATAGCTACTGCCAAACCAATGATCAAGCAGAGCAAGGGCAGCAACATCCACATCCACGAACCCTCGATGAACTTCTGCTTCAAAACCTGGTGCATAGTCTCACCCTCGATCTCGGTCTCAGCGTCAATTGCGGGTGCAGCCTCCTCAGCTACGGGAGCCTCTTCAGCTACCTGCTCAGTTGCGGGAGCCTCAGCGTTAGCGGCCTCAGCGGCCTCCTGAGCAAACACGTTAGCAGTACCAAGGCAAAGCATACCTGCTACTGACAAAGTCAAAAAAAGTTTTTTCATAGTAGATAAATTAAATTAATTAGTTTGTTGTTTGTTGTTTGTGTTTTGTTTGTTATTTGTTTTAAGTTTCGTGTCTTCAAAATTTATTTCAGTCGGACTTAAAAAAGTTTCGCGGAGAAAGCGGGATTCGAACCCACGATGCCCTTTTGAGGCATACACACTTTCCAGGCGTGCACCTTAAGCCACTCGGTCATTTCTCCAAATTGCGCCAAGTAGCCTGCGCTTATTGCGCTGACTATCAAAGCAATGAACCCACATTTTTGCCTTTTATGCCACTCTGTTCTGCCAAAAAGCGCATAAAAGACTTGCGAAATATAGCAATAATTTTAATTCTGTGCAACGATTTGGGTTGTAATTTCACCTTTTATTGCTTTTCGCAGCAGTTTGACTGTCTCGTCGTGAGGCAGTTTTTGACCGAGAATATACATCAATTTCGTTACTGCGGCTTCGGTTGTCGAGTCGAATCCGCAGATAACACCGATCTCTTTCAGGCGTTGGCCGGTCTCATAGAGATCCATCGCTACAATGCCATCGGAGCACTGTGTTACATTGACCACAATCACACCTCGTGCGATAACCTCGCGCAGCACGTCGCAGAACCAATCGGAGGTTGGGGCGTTACCTGCTCCGTAGGTCTCGAGAACTACGGCTTGCAGACCGTAGATGCTCAACATTGCGTGGAAGATCTGCGGACTTATTCCGGGGAAGATCTTCACTACCGAGACCCCCGTTTCGAGTGTTGTCGCAACGCGCAATGGCTCATTGGGATCGCCGGCAGCGGGGGCGATGTAGGGGTAATTATATTGAATATTCACGCCCACCTCGGCCAGCGGCGGATAGTTGAACGAGCTGAAGGCGTTCAACTGCTCGGCACTGAACTTGGTTGTTCGGTTGGCGCGGAACAGACAATTCTGGAAATAGAGGGCCACCTCGGGGACTACGGCGTAGCCGTTACGCTTCTCGGCGGCGATTTCGATAGCCGTAATCAGATTCTCGCGACCATCGGTACGCAGTACGTCGATCGGGATCTGGCTACCGGTAAAGATTACGGGTTTGGCGAGGTTTTCGAGCATAAAACTCATCGCCGAGGCTGTATATGACATTGTGTCGGTGCCGTGCAGCACTACGAAGCCGTCATATTTATTGTAATTTTCGCGTATCAACTCGGCCAGGCGGCACCAATTCTCGGGAGTTACATTCGAAGAGTCGATGATCGGCGACATCGTTATCACCTCAATCTCGACATTTAGGCGACGCAGGGCGGGGAATTCGTCATAGATACCGCTGAAATCGAAGGGTACAAGTGCTCCCGTCGAGGCATCGGTGCGCATACCGATTGTACCACCCGTATAGATTATCAGAATTGAAGGTTTCATTGCTCGTTCAAATTCGGTTTATTTGATGCGCGCGGTCGTGTTGCGGTGCAACTTGCCGAACTACAGTCTAACAAAATTAGCAATTATTTTCCGAAAAACAACTATTTGAGACCAAAAATTCTCTCGGCATTGCGAGTCGTGATCTGTGCAATCTGCTCTTCGGTCGAGTTGGTAAGCTCTGCAATGCGTGCGCATATATAGGGTATGTAGCTACTCTCGTTGCGTTTGCCACGATGAGGCGCGGGGGTGAGGTATGGGCAGTCGGTTTCAAGCATCAGATCTTCGGGCGACATCTCTTTCACGACCTCTGCCAGCGCGCTCTTTTTGAATGTAACCACGCCGCCGATGCCGAAGAGGAAATCTCCACACGCTTTGAGTCGGCGGTATGTCGCAACATCCTCCGAGAAGGCATGAAAAACACCGTGCAGGCGCTCTCCCCGCTTACGTGCCGCCGCCGATTCGCGCTCGATAATCTCGCACATATCCTCCCACGCCGCGCGTGTATGAATGGCTATGGGAAGGTCTAATTCGGCTGCTAACCGCAACTGTTTGACGAAAGCTTCTCTCTGATCTTCAATGTAATCCCGACTCCAATAGTAGTCCAGACCGATCTCTCCAACGGCATAAAATCGTACGCCTTTGGGCGGTTGTCGCAGGAAGCTTTCGACCTCGGCCAGCTCCTCGCGCCACGTCGGATTTTCATTGACCGAAGTGGGGTGAAGACCCATCATCGGGAAGCAGTTTTCGGGATAAGCCAGCGCTAAATCGATCATTCGCCGGTGGCTGTGTGTGTCGATTGCAGGAAGTAACATTCGATCGACACCTGCCGCTATTGCGCGCTCGACAACCTCCGTGCGATCGTCGTCAAATTCAGGCTCGTAGATGTGAGAATGAGTATCTATATATTGCAACATATAGTCTGTAAATCAATTTCTTATATACATCTGTCCGGGGACTTGTCGAATCACGCCCGCCAACTCCAAATTGAGTAATAGCGCAGCTAACGTACCCATATCAAGGGCCGTCAATTCTTGCAGGCGGACAACCGAAATGGGGTCCGCAGCCCCAATCAGCGAGAACAATCCCGCCTCATCGCGCGATAGTTCGATGACAGGCTCCTTGGACGAGGGCTTACATTCGGGCTCGTGCAGATCCCAGCCCATCTCGGCAATGATGTCGTCTGCCGAAGTAACGAGTGCCGCCTTTCGATTCCGTATCAGTGCATTACAGCCTTCCGACGATATATCGGTCGCGCGACCCGGTACAGCCATCACCACGCGATTGTAGCTGTCGGCCATCGCGGCGGTGTGGAGCGATCCGCCCGATGCTCCCGATTCGATAACAACCGTACCGCCGCTTATCGAGGCGATCAAACGGTTGCGCGGAATGTAGTAACGCCCATTTTGTTTGGTTTGCGAATGGAGTTCGGTAACGATAGCACCACCTTCATCGACTATCTCGCGTGCAAACGCGGAGTGTTGCGCAGGGGTAATTGCGGGCAGGGCATTGGCTATAAAAGCGACCGTCGGCAGGTGGTGCCGCACAGCAGCGCGATGGCAATTCACATCGACACCAAAGGCCAAGCCACTGACAATCGTCAGCGAGGGTAGGCGATGCGAAAGCCCATCGACAAGACGTTCGCACATCGTTACACCATATTGCGAGATGTGGCGCGTGCCGACCATCGAGAGGGTCAGCCCGCCGAGAGCCTCGGCGTTACCTTTTATATATAATACGTGTGGATAGTCGTCGGTTTCGCGCATCAATGCAGGGTATGCCTCGTCGGTTGAAGCAATTGGCTCAATGCCGTGTCGCGCACAATACGAAAGTTCTCGATCGGCTGCACGATGCGATTTTCGGGCGACAATCTCTCGCGCAATGCTCTCCTGCAACTCGGCGCGTGCGACCAATTCATCGACCGAAGCGGCATAAACAGCCTCTGCCGAGCCAAACACACGCAACAAATGCACCGCACCTCTCGCTCCGAGATGAGCCTGCATACTTAAAGCAATATCGTCGATTGTTGCCATAATCGTAAATATTTAGGTCGAGCCCGCGTATCTCCCCGCGCCCGATTTACGATTGTAAAGGTACGAAATTTTTGCAAAAAAACGCTCTCCGATGGGATATTTATCCAAATTCTGGCTACTTTGCGTTTTGCAAATTTAATTCGGTCAATTCGAACTAGCTTGTAATATTAAATAACTATGAAGAGATTAATTATTGCGCTGATCGCAGCGTTCGCATTCACCTCGTGTTCGACTGTGCGTCAGAGCGCAACGCAGCGCGATGTGAAGACTCCCATCGTGTCGGCTGTGATTGGCGATCTCGATGTCTCGGATTAGAAGATTTCGTACACTTATAAGCCAACAAAACGAGTGCGTTGTGGTGGTGTGCAGAACTGCATTAATGCTGCAATTGCCCTTGCGTAGGAAGAATAGTATAAATAAGCAGCACTCATTTTTTTGAGTGCTGCTTATTTATACTATTTTATTAACCAATCAAAATCAGTACGTTTGGTTAAGACATCCTTAATGGTGATATCTAATGATTTTGGAGGCGATTTCAAAAGGTGGTGCTTTGAGTAGAGAATATGCTCTTTACTCTCTGCATCTACCCATTTATAACATTCAATATAACCAGCATTGATAATGTCGTCAATGGTTACATTAATATCCTTCAATTTTGTAGGATAGTGCGCATAAATAAAATCAGCTTTTTGATCTAAAACACATTGCTTTTGATCATCTTTCATCTGTTGCGTTGCTCCATTTTGCAAAGCCCAATATTTACAAGCTGGCAATGTTTGCGAAAAGATACCAATGCCGTATTCGAAGCATGCAGCATTCAAAAGTGTAGGGGTTTGTACTTGATTAATAATATAATTCATATCATAGAAAGCCTTCTGCTCCACCTTATTGCGCCAAAACATAGGACGGTATAATAAGTTATATTCAATTAAGAATCCGGTTGTGAAAACACATAAAAAGGTAGTAGCACCTACGATAAGTGTTGTAGATAATATTCTCGAAAAAAATGTAAACTCTTTAATAGCCCAAGCGATTAAAAAGAGTAGAGTGAATGTGCATAGTGCATATGAATAATATGTGGGATGTATAATATTTACAGCAAATACGTAGCATACACACAATAGAGGGGCGTATCTGTATCTATTCAGCTTATTGGCTAAACAAATAGCACCCCAAAGCGACAATGCAATCAGTGCTAATATATGTGCGCATTTTCTGTTTATTAAATAACTAAAGAGTGTATAGTATATTTTTTGAATAAAACTACTATCCCCAGATACTGTCTGCACTGTATTAAATATATACTCCTGCAAGAATGGCAATAGATTACCTTCTGCGATAAAATAGATCGCAAATGGAAGTAGGGCAAATATTCCTCCTACTACGATCCACATAAATGGTTTTACTCCCCATCGCTTATGTATAATAAAGTAGGTCGCGGCCAGTATAAATCCAAACTGCATTAATGCTAGATTGAATTTTATCAAGAAGAGCAATGAACACGAGGCTCCCAATGCGGCCATCAGCCGATTTCTTGTTTTTACTGTTAACTCTGTCTCATAGAGCATTTTGCAGACGGCGTATAGCGAAATCACCATAAATAGCAGTGCGAAATCTTCAGCTCTCACCTCGTTGTGATACCAGGGATGCAGGTAACATAATGCCATAAGCATTGCGCAAATAACTGATCGACGAGTGTCTTTCAGAAATATTTGTGCGGCTTTGTATGTAAAGTATAGTGTAAAACTATACCACAAACACGAGATCCAAAAGACTCCAAGATAGTTGTAAGGGTTGAGCAGATATCCAATTCCATATATCAACCAAAGTAATGGACCTTTCGAGTCTGCAAAATCGACATAGGGTGTTAGCCCCTCCATCCACGCTTTGCCGCACATATAGAACCACGCCGAGTCAACTTTGTTGTATAGGTCGTGGGTGTATGAGTCTGACGAAACGAAAAATAGCAATAGGGTTGCGAATAGCCCTAATCCTAAAAATATGTATAACTCTCGTTTGTTTTGTGTGCTTATCATCTCTGTAAAATCTTTTCAATATTATAACGAGGACGATCCTTAACTTCGATGTATATTTTGCCGATATACTCTCCGACAACTCCTAACCCCACTAAAATGCAACCGCCGACAAACCAAATTGATAGTATTAGTGAAGACCAACCCGAAACGACATTATGTGTAAAATATGAGACGAGTACATATATGAGTATTCCGAATGATATCAAAATAAATATTATACCTAATAAGAATAGCAGGCGAACAGGCTTAATACTAAACGACGTTACCCCGTCAATGGCGAAATTTAACATTTTTTTTAGCGGATATTTGCTTTCGCCGGCAAATCGTTTATCACGGTCGTAATAGACACTGGTTGTTTGATATCCGATTAATGGGACAATGCCGCGCAGGAAGAGATTACGTTCTCTGTATTTCATTAAGTGGTGTATAGCACGGCGGCTCATCAAACGGTAGTCAGCGTGATTATAAACCGATTTCACGCCGAGGGATTTCATCAATTTATAAAAAAGCAAGGCGGTATTGCGCTTGAAGAATGTATCGGTTTTACGCTCTTTTCGTACGCCATAAACAATTTCGCAACCCTCATAGTATTTGTGGACCATTTCGGGAATCACCTCGACATCGTCTTGAAGGTCGGCATCAATACTGATTACGGCATCTTCGACTTCGCTTGCAATTTGCAATCCGGCCATAAGGGCGTTTTGATGGCCAACATTTCCTGCTAGATTAACTCCGCATACATATTGGTTCTGTTGGTGCAACTGGGCGATCAGTGGCCAAGTCTGGTCTTTAGAACCATCATTCACATAATAGATGTGTCCGCTTTTAATCTCTCCCGTTTCGATCATCCGATTCAAAACTTTCGACAAACGATCGGTGGTTTCAAAAAGGACCTCCTCCTCATTATAACACGGAACAACTATACCGAGTTGAATTGGATCTTTGATTGCCATAATGACTAATTGATGTTATATTTATATATTATTGCAAATATACGAAAAATATATCGAAGATGTTTTTATTTTAGTCTGTATATTCGTTTTTGGGAGAATATTGCTGTGCTCGATATTTGAAGATGTGTTATTTTGAGTTGTAGGATTGCTATTTGCGAAGGCAAAAATCACCAAAAAAAACACGAAAGAATTGCTCGAAAGTTTGGAAATTGAGAAATAAGCCGTATATTTGCACTCTCAAAAGGAGCTAAATGGTCTGATGGCCGAGCGGCTAGGCACAGCTCTGCAAAAGCTGCTACAGCGGTTCGAATCCGCTTCAGACCTCGCAAAAGTGCGTTACAAGTGATTGTAGCGCACTTTTTTTATTTCAGGGGATAAATCTACACACTTTTTTACGCGCCTTATTTTTCAATATTGCTCGCCGAAACGACGCTCAAATCGCCCAAAAAGTCGCCGCGAATATGTTGAAAAGTCTTCTAAAATTGCTAAATTTGCGTAGAATATGGAATCCGTCAATTTTATAGATATGAAGACTTTCAAACTCTTTGTCGCATCGTCGATGAGAAATGATACGCGGAACAAAATCGAACCCGTTGTTACTGAAGTTAATCGCATTTTGGGAGATAAAGGACTCGACGTTCAATGTGAGATGTTTGCATATACTCATCGCCCTGCTGCCGATTTTGCAGCCAATACACAGGAGACTATAAATAACGAAGCGGCAAGATCGGATCTGTTTATAATGTTGGCAGATAACAATACCACTATTGGTAAATATACGATGCAGGAATATGAGGTTGCTCATGAGCAATCAACGAAGAATAATGGTGCTCCATATATTAAGACATTTGTTATCAAGGAAAATAAAGAAGATGCGATAACAATGTCGTATTGTGAGATGGATGATAGCGTTCATCCTGATTTTGAGAATCGTATTGAGCAAGATTCCAAACGATATATGGAGTGCAAAGTAGAAGCTGAATTTTTGGAATATCTGAAGTGGTGGCTGGTGGAGAATATCTCGGCTTATTGTAAATTAATAACTCAATCACAGCTCTCTTATCGCGATCATATTCATAAAATCAAGCAGGGCGGAATCCGAGAAAGTGAGAATAAATATTACTCCCGCCAAAAGATAGATGATGAGATAAAGAGTAAATTGGGGAGTTCGCCGATCATTATACTCGAAGGCAATACATATAGCGGTAAAACCCGAGCCGCTTTCGAACTGATGCGTAACCAAGAAGATTGGAAGAATTGGTCTTTCCATATTTATAATAGTAATTGTAATGTTAGCGACCTTAATGCTATACGATTAAACTATACGGACGCAAG
>JAFPAT010000097.1 GCA_017425655.1 Rikenellaceae bacterium
GACGATGCATCTCGATATTATTACAGCAAATGTAATCAAGGGATTCGTGATCTTCGTTGCTACCCCATTTTCGCTCATTATCTTTATGTTGCACGGGCAGGTCGATTACGCCGTCGGATTGTTGCATGCACTTGGAAACGTAGTCGGAACATTCATCGCCTCGCACTACGGAATACATTGGGGTACAAAATTTTTGCAATATTTTATGATTGCCGTTGTGCTGGTGAGCATCGCCGATCTGTTCGGATTGATCTCGTTGCATGACATCTGTGTCAATTTAATAAACTAACCTACAACTCGTTATGCGTCTTACATTTCTCGGAACAGGAACTTCGCAAGGCGTGCCGACAATCGGCTGTCGATGCGAGGTGTGTCGCTCGAATGATCCGCGCGATAATCGTCTTCGTACATCGGCAATGGTCGAGATTGGCGACGTTAGGTTGATTATTGACGCAGGTCCAGACTTCCGCTATCAGATGCTACGAACGGGCGTGCGAAGAATCGATGCTATTCTGCTCACACATGAGCACAAAGATCACACGGGCGGGATTGACGATGTTAGAGCCTTTAATTTCGTCGATTTCCCGACGATTCATCGTGTTGACATCTACGCTACGGACAAAACCGCAGCTTGTGTGCGCAAAGATTTCGACTACGCCTTTGCCGAAGATAAATATCGTGGAGTGCCCGAAATTGAGCTACATACTATCGAGCGAAATACTCCTTTCAAAGTTAAGGGAATAGAGATTGTGCCGATACACGGGCAACACTCTGATCGTTTTGAGGTTACAGGTTACCGTATCGGAAAACTCGCTTATCTGACCGATTTCAAACATATCGAGGAGAGTCAGATTGCAAAATTAAGAGGAGTAGAATTATTGGTAGTCAATGCACTGCGTTGGCGCGACCACATGTCGCACTTCACAGTAGAAGAGGCGATGGCGTTGATTGCGCGTGTAGCTCCGCAGCGAGCATTTTTGACCCATATGTCGCACGACATCGGATTACATGCCGCAACATCAGATCGACTACCCAAAGGTGTAGAGTTAGCATACGACACCCTTTCAATAGAGATAAACGAATAAAAATAATTAAGCTATGGACTTCAAATCAAAAACCGTAATCATAACAGGTGCATCGTCTGGAATTGGTTTGGCTTTGGCACGTGAATTTGCAGCCGCAGGAGCCAATGTCGTAATGGGTGCGCGAAGTGAGGATAAACTTGCGGAGGTAGCTACCGAGATCAAAGCCACAGGTGGTGCAGCTGCATACACAGCGGCCGACGTTACGAAAGAGGAAGATTGCAAGCGCCTGATTGACTGCGCCATAAAAGAGTTTGGCGGCATTGATATTTTGATCTGCAACGCCGGGCTCTCGATGCGTGCGATATTTGATGATGTCGATCTGAATGTTCTACACCGATTGATGGATGTAAATTTCTGGGGAACAGTGAATTGCTGCAAGTATGCGCTACCCTATCTGCAAAAATCGAAGGGCTCGATTGTTGGCATTTCATCTGTTGCGGGTCTGCACGGCTTGCCTGCACGTACGGGCTATTCAGCATCAAAATATGCGATGACAGGCTTCCTTGAAACACTTCGCATCGAGAATCTCAAAAAGGGTCTGCACGTAATGGTTGCCTGCCCGGGTTTCACCGCATCGAATGTTCGTTTTGCCGCGCTCACTGCCGATGGCACCTCGCAGGGCGAAACCCCTCGCAACGAAGATAAGATGATGACGGCCGAACAGGTTGCACATATTGTAATGCGCGGAATCAAACGTCGCAAACGCCTGTGTCTGATGGAGTACGAAGGTCGTTTAACTCATTTTATCAAGAAGTTCTCGCCTGCACTTTTGGATCGTCTGTTCTATATGGTAATGTCCCGCGAACCCGATTCGCCATTAAAATAGAGGTAAAAAAATAACGACCGAATACGATTGTATTTCGGTCGTTGTTTTTTGGGGATTTGCGACTCTCTATCTGCGCTGATTAGCGGCATACTCTTCGACTGCCTTCATCACACGCAAGGTATTACCGCCCCACATCTTGGCAATATCCTCATCCGAATAACCCGCCTCCATCAAGGCGCGAGTTACATTCTTGATTTGCGACATATTGCGACAGCCGCGCATACCGCCACCACCATCGAAATCAGAGCCAAAGCCAACGTGATCAACGCCGACAAGTTTAACAAGATAATCGACGTGCGCAACCAGATCCGCAAGGCTCTCCTCACCCTTCGGTTTGTTTGAAATGAACGAGCGTACAATCGCAACTTGAACTACACCGCCCTTTGCAGCAATTGCCAAGATCTCTTTATCAGTAAGGTTACGACGTATTGCACGAACACCATAAACGCCTGAATGTGATGCGATAATAGGGACTTCGCTCAACTCGGCCGCCTGCAACGTGGCCAGACGCGATGCGTGCGAAACATCAATCACCATTCCCAATCTATTCATCTCGGCAATCACCTTTCGACCAAATTCCGTAAGACCGCCCTTCACGCCTTGATCGACACAAGTGTCGGCGATCTCATTCGCGCCATTGTGAGTCAGCGTCGCCATACGAACACCCATATTATAGAAGTGCTCAACCGCTGTAAGATCTGTACCAAAGCAGTAACAATTCTCGATCGATATCATCATTGCTCGCTTGCCCGACTGCTTTGCGCGCTCAATCTCCGCAGCCGAATAGACTACAACGCCCTTATCCTCATTTTCGGCAACGTATCGTTTCAAACCCGCGACCATTGTTTCGGCGCGATTACGGGCCCACTCGTGGCCTGCCTCATCACACTTTCCCTGATCGATATAGGCGGCAAAGACCGCGCAATCCAGACGGCCCTCGATCATCATCTCGAACGACACCTGGCCCTTCGCGGTCGAAAAACCAGCATTGGGGAAACAATATCCCAACGAAAAATCGTTGTGGGTATCAATCGAAATGATTCGATCGTGGAGAGCTTCAATCTCCGCATCGGTTACTTGGCGCTGCGCTGCCGATATCAGTGGTACTATGGTCATAATCAACAATATAAATCTTTTCATTTTGGTTATCTCTCATATAATAATCGAGGTCAAAGATACGATTTTCATAGAGATTCTACAAATCAAGTTGTGAAAATATTTTAATAATAGTCGAAACGGTTTGAGTTTTCGGCAAAAATGAGTATCTTTGTATGCGAAAAAACCGCGAGCGATGATTATCAGCAAAGCCCAATTCAAATGCAGCAGTCAGAAACTGCAACAGATTCCCGATGACAACCTACACGAGTTTGCTTTCATCGGTCGCAGTAATGTCGGCAAATCGTCGCTTATCAATATGCTCACTCAACGACAGCTGGCAAAGGTGTCCGGCACACCCGGTAAAACTCGTCTTATAAACCATTTCTTGATTAACGATAAGTGGTATTTGGTCGATCTGCCCGGATATGGCTACGCACGTGTCTCGAAGGATGTTCGCGGAGGATTCTCGAAGCTCATCACCGACTATGTAACAAAATGCCGCAAGTTGCACTACTTGTTCGTATTGGTCGATTCGCGTCTGGAGCCGCAACGTATCGACTTGGAGTTTATCACAATGCTTGGTGAGCGAGGAATTCCATTCGGATTGATCTTCACGAAAGCGGATAAACTCTCGGCTGCGCAACTTAAACGCAGCATCGAACGTTACCGACAAACGCTTGCCGAGCAGTGGGAGGAGATGCCGCTAATGCTGGTCAGTTCGTCGGAAAAGGGTCGCGGAAGAGATGAAATTTTGGACTTTATCGATAAATGTTTGAATGATGTTGAAAAAATCGACATCGTAGAGGAAGAACCAAACAAATAAAATTGTAATTTTGTAACACTAACGATCATACCAAACTGTCTTATGGCTATCCACAAAATCAAATTCTTCGCTTGCCGCGGTTCGCGACCTCTGGCAGAGAAGATCGCCCGCAGTTACGGCAGCGAACTCGGCGACTCGCAAGTTCTCGAATTCAGCGATGGTGAATTCCAGCCCGCTTATAACGAGAGTATTCGTGGCTGCACCGTATTTATCATTCAATCGACCTTCCCGCCCGCAGAGAACCTTATGGAGCTTCTGCTGATGATTGATGCAGCTCACCGCGCTTCGGCACACCGCGTAATCGCCGTTATGCCCTACTTCGGTTGGGCGCGTCAGGACCGCAAGGACCGTCCTCGCGTTTCGATCGGTGCAAAGCTCGTTGCCAACTTGTTGCGCGCAGCCGGCGTTGATCGCATTATGACTATGGATCTGCACGCTGATCAGATTCAGGGTTTCTTCGATATCCCTGTTGATCACCTCTACGCAAGCGGTATCTTCGTTCCCTACATCAACTCGTTGGGCATCGAGGATCTGTCGGTAGCTTCACCCGATATGGGTGGTGCAAAGCGTGCAAGTGCTTATGCAAAGTATCTGGGTGCGCCGATGATTATCAGCCACAAGCAGCGCGAAAAGGCTAACGTTGTTGGCAAGATGACCGCTATCGGTGATGTCGAGGGTCGCAACGTGATCATTCTCGACGATATGATCGACACCGCAGGTACGATCACCATGGCAGCTGATATGTTGATGGAGAAGGGCGCAAAGAGCGTTCGCGCAGTAGCAACCCACGCTATTCTGTCGGGTCCCGCTTACGACCGTATCAACAACAGCTCGTTGCAGGAGGTTATCATCACCGACACCATTCCTCTGGATCAGACCAAGGATCTGTCGAAGTTCACCGTGTTGAGCGTTGCAGATATCTTCGCAGACGTTATCGACCGAGTTTACAACTATAAGGAGATCAGCTCGCGCTTTATCTTCTAAAAGGTTGCGACCGAGATATTTCAGACAAGAGCCGTGCCTATCACAAGGGGTGCGGCTCACTTTTTTAAGTATCTACCAATTTTTTCGGTCGAAAAATTTGGAAAATTCGCGAGGGGGGGGGTAATTTTGCACTTTGTAAAACGCTAAAACTCAACTGATATGAAACGTTTATTTGCACTTTTACTTTTGTTATCGACAACCACCTTCACTGGTTGCGACGTTCCCGGTGTCGATTTTTACGAGCGCAGCTACGAGGTTTCAGCTGCGGGTGGCGAGATGATTATTCCTGTCAATTCAACAGGTATCGACAATGTCAGGATTAGCTATTTTGGCAGCAACAACAAAGATTGGTGCGAAATTGCAGAGGTCATCGACAACTACGAGATGACACGAGCATTAGCCACGTGGGACTCTGGCATCAAAATCAAATTCACGCCCAACAATTCAGGCAAGCAACGCACCGTGCGCATCATCGCGGCAAGTTTCACCGCCGAAGATCGTGTTGTGATCCGCCAGCCGTCGCTCTAAACGTCAGCTCTGTATAAAAAATTCCGCCCCACAACCGTAGGGCGGAATTTTTATTTATGAGTAACTCTGATTACTTCAAAGTACCAGCCTCTGCCTGCTCAACCATATTTTCGTTAGCCGAGATATAAACCTCAACACGACGGTTTGCGGCGCGACCCTCTGCAGTGTCGTTCGAAGCTACGGGCTCGTTGTAAGCCTTACCCTCAACCTTAATAATACGGCCGGCCTCAACACCCTTGCTCTGCAAGTAGTTCTGAACCGACTGCGCACGCTGCAACGAGATACGCTCATTAACCTCCAACGAACCTGTTGAATCGGTATGACCGAAGATTGTTACATCGGTTTCAGGGTTCTGCAACAAACTGATAGCAAACTTATCAAGCGAAGCCTTTGACGTAGTGGTCAAGTCGCTCTTATTGGTTGCAAACAAAATACCGCTATCAAAAGTTACCTTCAATGCATCCAAACCGTTGGTATCGGTTACAGTCTCAACGTCTGCACCCTCGATTGCCTCCAATTCAGCCTTCTGCTTCTCCATCTTCTTGCCGATCAATGCACCAGCCGTAGCACCTACGGCAACACCTGCTGCTGCGCCAATAGCAGCACCTTTACCACCACCAGCCAAAGCACCAATACCTGCACCCAGTGCACCTGCTGCTGCGCCACCGATAAGACCACCCTTCAAAGCACCACAACCGGTAAACAACATCGCTGCCGTAGCCAGCGTCATACACATTACACCAAATCTTTTCATAGTAGTAATATTTTATAGGTTAATAATTCCGTTATCGAACGATTGTAGCCTCACGGTCGGGACCTACCGATACGATCTTAACGGGCACACCAGTCTGCTGCTCAATGAACTCAACATAGGCCTTCAACTCTGCGGGGAAATCCTCGTAGCGACGAATATCGTTAATATTGCACTTCCAGCCCTTCAACTCGGCATAGATAGGCTTAATCTCGCAATCAACCGAATAGGGGAAGTGATCAACACGCTCACCGTCAATCTCGTAGCCAACAGCCACCTTGATAGTATCGAAGTCGTTCATCACGTCAGCCTTCATCATAATCAGAGCCGTTGCACCGTTGATCATAATCGAATATTTCAGCGCAACGAGATCGAGCCAACCGCAACGACGCTCACGACCCGTAACAGCACCGTACTCGTGGCCGATATCGCGCAACTGCTTACCCGTCTCATCAAACAGCTCGGTGGGGAACGGACCGCTACCTACGCGAGTGCAATATGCCTTGAAGATACCATATACATCGCCAATGCGGTTGGGAGCAACACCCAGACCCGTACAAGCACCTGCACAAACGGTATTCGACGAAGTTACAAAGGGATACGAACCGAAATCAACATCAAGCAATGTGCCCTGTGCGCCCTCGGCAAGAATGCTCTTATCGGCCATAAGCAGATCATTTACAGTCTGCTCGCTATCAATAATATTGAATTTCTTCAAATACTCGATACCATCGAACCACTGCTTCTCCAATTCGGTTACATCGTACTCATAACCCAGCGAACGCAAGGTAGCCTCGTGGCGAGCCTTTGCAGCTGCATAAATAGCCTCAAAATCGCGGAAAATATCACCGACACGGATACCGTTACGACTGATCTTATCGGTATAAGTGGGACCGATACCCTTACCCGTCGTACCGATCTTGGCACTACCCTTCGCAGCCTCATAAGCTGCGTCGAGCATACGATGAGTAGGCATAATCAGATGTGCCTTCTTCGAGATATAGAGACGTTTAGTCAGATCGTGGCCACTTGCTGCCAATGCCGTAGCCTCCTCTTTGAAGAGAATCGGATCGAGTACTACGCCATTACCGATAATATTGACCTTACCGCCCTGAAAGATTCCCGAAGGGATCGAGCGCAGGACATACTTCTGTCCTTCGAATTCGAGCGTATGACCCGCATTTGGACCGCCCTGAAAACGTGCAACCAC
>JAFPAT010000017.1 GCA_017425655.1 Rikenellaceae bacterium
CCGATGCAGAATTTTGAGAAGATTTGGCCGAGGATTTCGTCGGTGGTAATTTCACCTGTGATGGTGCCGAGGTGGTAGATTACTTGACGGATCTCCTCACTCAAAAGGTCGCTCGGAAGAGCATTCGAAAGTCCCTCCAATGCGCGACCGAGAGCCCATCGAGCATTGCGCAGAGCCTCGTAGTGGCGTGCCGATGTAACGACCGTATCGCTCGCCTCGGCGCTCATTGTTTCGGCATAGTTGGCAAGGCTTGTAGTCAGTTTATCAATCCCTGACCCAGAACGTGCCGAGATCATCAGAATCTCTGCCGAAATCTCCTCGCAAAGTTGATCGAAGAGTGCCGCGGCGAAGTCTTCGCTGATGCAGTCGCACTTGTTTAGGAGAACGAGAAGTTTCTGATTTTCGGTTATTTGTAGTTCGTTTATTGAGCGCTTAACAGTCTCTGTGGCATCGTGGATATCTTCGTGGTCACTCCACATCGAGCAGTCGCAAACAAGCAGAACGACCGCTGCGCGACGCAGCGACGAGAAGGTGCGATCGATGCCCATCTGCTCCAAACGGTCGTCGGTCGAACGGATGCCTGCCGTGTCAATCATACGGAATCGGCGACCGCCAATTACGATCGACTCCTCGATCGAGTCGCGCGTTGTGCCTGCGATATCCGATACCATTGCTCGATCTTCATTCAACAAGCGGTTGAGTAGGGTCGATTTGCCCGCATTGGGTGCGCCGACAATTGCCGTTGCGATGCCCTCTTTCAGTGCATTTCCGAGCGAGAACGACTCGATAAGGCGTGAGAGGTGTGTGTCAATGGCTGTCATTATTTCTTGGAGCGTTGTGCGGTCGGCAAATTCAACCTCCTCCTCGGCAAAGTCCAATTCGAGTTCGAGGAGTGCCCCAAGGCGCAGTAATTCATCTCGCAAGCCCTGCAACTCGGCCGAATATCCACCACGCATCTGATTGAGTGCCAAACGATGTGTCGCGCGGTCGGTCGCAGCGATCATATCTGCAACGCCTTCGGCCTGTGCCAAGTCGATTTTGCCTGCAAGGAATGCACGTGTAGTAAATTCTCCGGCTGTTGCGGCGCGTGCTCCGCAGTCGATAGCGATCTGTACGATGCGACTTACGACATAGGCCGAGCCGTGGCACGAGATCTCGACCGAATCCTCGCCCGTATAAGAGCGTGGTGCGCGAAAGAGTGTCAGTACCACATCATCAATCGTATTGCCGCTATCGGGATCGATGATCTCGCCATAGTGCGCCGTATAGCCTTCAGCCTGCATCAGCGGGCGTTTCGTGCGCGATCTGAAGAGACGGTCGGCAATCGAGATTGCCTCGTTGCCACTCATGCGCACAACGGCAATGGCTCCACCCGTAGGTGTAGCGCAGGCTACAATTGTATCGGTGCTGTGAATCATTTATCGCTTTCTTTAACGACGACGTTGAATTTTCAGACGCTGACCGATACGCAACGTATTCGCATTTTTAAGATTATTCCATTGCATAATCTGGCGTGTGGTAACTCCATAGCGGCGAGAAATGCCTCCAAGCGTTTCGCCCCTCTTTACGACGTGCGTAATCGTGCGAGCGACATTCTCCTCGGTGCGCTTCTTTTCGACCTTTGCAGGGTCGAGATACTCCTTCAAATAGAGTGAATCCTTCGCCATAATCGAATCCTCGTTGATGATATAGTGCGACAGATCTCGCACAGGCAACTTCAAGGGATACTTTTTTGTCGATGCGGGGATGATGTCGAGACGATATTGCGGGTTTATCAATCGCAACGTCTCGATCGGAATATCGATCGTTGAGGCCACCTGCTCGAGGTGCATTACGCGTGAAACCATAATCGTATCGGTTGCCATCGGCATCGGCGGAGGTGTTACCTCGATATTATGTAGGTGGTAATAGTTGTATGCGTAAGTGGCAGCAATAAAGGCGGGTACATAGCCGCGAGTCTCGCGGGGCAGATGCGCGTAGATATCCCAGAACGAGCCGCGTACGCCAGCGCGAGCGATAGCCTTATTGACGTTGCCCGGTCCGCAGTTGTAAGCTGCTAATGCTAATGACCAATCGCCGTAGGTGCGGTATAGGTCTTTGAGGTATTTACACGCTGCGCGAGTCGATTGCAGAGGGTCGCAACGCTCATCCACAAACGAATTGATCTCCAATCCGTAGGCTTTGCCTGTCGCATAGACAAACTGCCACATGCCGACAGCTGCAGCACGCGATTTAGCAGTGGGTTGCAGTGCTGACTCGATAATCGGTAGAGCGCGCAACTCAACGGGTAGATTGGCGTTAATCAACTCCTGCTCAATCATCGGGAAGTAGTATTGCGACAGACCGAGTACGCGGCTCATCAACCCGCTTGTCGGCGATGTGTAGCGAATAATATAGTTGCGAACAACCTCATTATAAGGTAGATGAATCGGCGAAACCATGGCCTTCAAACGCTCGGCATACACCGAGTCGGGGAGTACCGCCTCGGCCGAAGGTTGCCACGTCGAATCGAGCACAATGAAATCCTTATAGAAATTCTCGAACGAGTCGATAGCCGTCTTTTCGTACCACTGCGAGACCACCGAGTCGCGCTCATGAACGCTCATCGCCTCGAAGTGCTCGCGCCAATAGGTACTGTCGCTGATAGCTCCTTCGTGTCCAACCTCTTCGGGCTCAACTACCTCGACCTTTGCAGTATCGGCCAACAAACGTTTAATCGAGTCGGCCACCATACGCTCGATAATAGCTTGACGCTCGGCCTCTTCCATTTGTGCTTGTTGCTCTTTCTTGGCTTTGCGATTGAGTTTGTTGAAGGGCCAGATAGGGCCCTCGGCTGCTGTCGCATTCGAGAACGTAAGGAGTGCAATGATTAGTAGAGTAGTAGTGCGGAGTGCGAATTTCATTGTTCGGGGAGATATTCGTTTTGAATTAGTTAGAATCTGATATTAAGACCTAAACCATAGGTATTTGTGCCGCCCGTGCGAGCTGTATAGAAGTTGCCCAACTGCGGTGTAACATCCATCGCGAGGTTGTCCGAGATGTCGTAGTCCTGCATATGGGCATCGACGTGCGCATCAATCACATTGAGCAGATAGACACCTGCCGTAATGATGATCGAGAGGTCGCGGTTACGGCGATAACTGTTTTTAAGATTTTTAAGATAATCAGCCGAGTAGCGGCCCTTGAACTCATCGGTCGGAGTCGGCTTTGTCAGTCCCGTTTTATCTTCGGCGGCATTGTACTCTTTCTGTGCGTTGTCGTATGCCACGCGAAGGTTGTATGCGGTGCGGAATCGCTGGAAACCGCGATTGTTCCAATCGATGACATAGATCATCGATGCAAAGCCACCGATGACGATCGGGGCTTTCCAATAGCTGCCGTTGTAGATTTGTCCGGCTCCGGGGCAGATCATCGAGAGCGTTGTTGCCTTCTTGACGCGCGTCGGGGGTATCTTGCCGTTATAGTTCATCGCCGCATCACCAATAAAATAGATATACGAGGCAATGGCTCCGATAAAGTAGAGCTGACGACGGGTGTTGTGGCGTATCATTTGCGCCTGCAAAGCATCAAGCTCCTCGGTACGTGTTGCGTCGATATTCGTAATGGCGGTTACCTGCTGCTTGTAATTTTGGAATTTCTTATTCTCGATAATACCCATCGTCAAGCCTGCACCAACGGTCGAGTAGAGAATGGGCAATTTCCAATATTGCTTGTTGTAGATCTGACCGAAACCGGGAGCAACGGCCGAAATCCACGATATTTTCGAGATGTTGATCGAGTCCCAGCGGCGTGGTTTGATCGTATCCTTCGCGGCCTCCAACTCTGCTCGCGCTTTGGCAGCCAATATCGAATCATTTGGCAAACGACCCATCAGCGAGGCGAGCGAATCGACCGGCAGAGCGTTCAGACGTGCAGCGATCGAGTCGGCCGAAAGGGTATCGATCATCGCCTCGTCGAAGCCGAGCGCGGCAAGTGAAGCCGAATCAAGACCGATCACACCTGCACGCAACGAGTCTGCGGCCATCGATGCCGAGTCGCTGCGAATCTCTTGTCGAGTACCTCCTCGTATGATGGTGCGAGCACCACGCGGCTGCTGGGCTGTGGCGTTGAAGATGCAACCTGCGGCGACCACTAACGCGAGGATTATTCTCTTGGCAAGGCTCATTACTCGTCGATTTTAGAGTGAATCAAAACGATTGACAAACTGCTCAATATCGCTATCCGAGGCAAAGTCGATCGTAATGCGACCGCCGCCACTCTTCGCACGCTTGATGCTGATATTCTGCGAGAAGAGCTTTTCGAACTGCTCAATGAGTCGAGTGTAAGATTCTGGATATTCGAGCTCCTCCTCGATGGGTTTTACCTTCGGCTCTTCGCACATCACGCGAGCGAGGTCCTCGGCCTGACGCACCGAGAGCGACTTTTTCAGGCAACGCTTCAAAAGTGTCAACTGCTTCTGCTCGGGTACGCCTGCAATTGCTTTGGCGTGGCCCATCGAGATTGCGCCCTCTTTCAAAGCCAATTGTACCTCCGAGGGAAGGCGTAGCAGACGCATATAGTTCGCAACGGTCGAACGCTTCTTGCCAACCTTCTCGGCAAGTGAATCCTGCGTTAGACCGCACTCATCGACCAGACGTTGCAGACCGAGAGCAATTTCGATTGCGTTAAGATCCTGACGCTGAATGTTCTCGACCAGCGCCATCGCGTGCAGATTGGCATCATCGACCTCGCGGATATAGGCCGGAATGGCCTCCAATCCTGCCATTTTCGATGCTCGCCAACGACGCTCACCGCTGATGATTACATACTCGTTATCGGTGTTGCGCTTGACCGTAATGGGCTGGATTACACCCAATACACGAATCGAATCGGCCAACTCGGTGAGAGCCTCCTCGTCGAACGTAGCGCGGGGCTGCGTGGGGTTGGGGATAATCTTGCTGACCTCGATTTCGCGCATCGTGCTCATCGGGGTATTTTTGATGTCTATCGTTGTGCCTTCCAGACCGAAAATCGCATCCAGACCGCGTCCTAAACCTTTATTTTTCATCGTTGGCTCTTTTTGTTTCGTTTGAGGAACTCCTTTGCTAAATTCAAATAATTCTGCGAGCCTGTTGCCGAGGCATCGTAGAGCATTACGGGTTTGCCGTGTGAGGGAGCCTCTCCCAAACGGATATTTCGTTGAATTATTGTTTCGAATGCTAAATGGCCAAAGTGCTCGCGTACCTCCGCAACAAC
>JAFPAT010000098.1 GCA_017425655.1 Rikenellaceae bacterium
ACCGCCAAGAAAGATTGCAAAGTACTCGCAGAGCCGTTGCAGTTCAAGATCGAGGCCGAGGATGGCTCGGCAACCTACCCGATGGAGGAGGCGATCAAGGTTATCGATCCCAATAAGCCCGTGATGTTGCGCACCGTAGGCGACCTCCCCTATTTGAACTATGGTCTGGGTACCGACCGTCTGGGTGGCTCGAAGATCGGTCATATCACCGAGGGTATTCTGCTTGAAGCTGTTGGCGAGGTGGGCAACCAATACAAAGTTCGTCTGTCGAAGAATCGCACCGCATACATTCCCAAATCGTGTGTCGAGGTGCAGCCCGCAGGTACTCTGCCCACACAGTCGCTCGTAGGCTCATGGAGCGTTCGCGGCGGTGAGGAGGCCGATGTAGTTCGCGTTTCGCTCACCGAGCGCCTGCCCTTCGCGACCTTCCATCAGATGGATCCCGCACGAGTTGTTGTGGATATCTTCGGTGCCGTTGCAAACACATCGTGGCTGACCCAATATCCCAATATAAAGAACGCCGCAATCAAGAGCGTCGATTACGAGCAGGTCGAGGAGGATATCTTCCGCGTAATCATCACTCTCGACCACAATGCACATTGGGGACATTCGGTACGCTACGAGGGCAACTCGCTGGTTATCCGCGTCAAGGCTGCTCCGAAGGCATCGCTGCGCGGTCTGCACATCGGTATCGATGCAGGACACGGCGGCCCGTATAAGGGTGCTGTGGGTGTTGCAGGTGTCGAGGAGAAGGATGTCAATCTCGATCTGGCACATATGCTGCGTGAGGCACTCGAAAAGCGCGGCGCAAAGGTTACGATGACCCGCTCGGAGGATGTGAATGTCGATATGAGCGACCGCGTGCTGATGTTGCGCAAGGCCGATCCCAACCTGATGATCTCGATCCACTGCAATGCAGGCGGCTCACCGCTGACTCCCCTCGGCACAAGTACCTACTATCGCCACCCCGGCTTCCAGCCGCTGTCGGTAGCTGTTTTGAAGCGCGTTTTGGAGCTCGACATGAACAACTTTGGTAATATCGGCAGCTTCAACTTTATCCTCAACTCTCCCTACGAGTATCCCAATATGTTGCTCGAAACGCTGTTTATCTCGGCTCCCGCCGAGGAGGCACGTCTGGTTGATCCCAAGTTCCGCCGCGACCTGATCGACCGCGTAGTTAAGGGTTTGGAAGACTACTTGAAGGAGTACGCTAAATAGTTGATTGACAATGAAACGCACAATATTACTGACCGCCGCGCTGCTTGCATCGCTTGCAGCGTCGGCGCAACACTACTACCAAGACGCCACAAACCCCGACATCACGCGCCACACGCTCCGCAACTCGTCGCAGCGTGTTGAGTTCGTACTGCCTGAGGTCAATGGCTACAATATTTATAAGGCCGATCTGCACACCCACTCGATCTACTCGGATGGCGACTGCACCCCCGAATTTCGTGTGCGCGAGGCGTGGCATGATGGTCTGGATGTGTTGGCTATCACCGAGCACGTCGAGTATCGCCGCCACGAGGGCAATATGATCCGTGCGTTGGGCGGTATTCTGCCCGAAGGAACGAAGGCACAGAACCATAACGTCATCGGCAAAGCGGCCGACGAACGCGGCATCGCATCGGATCTAAACCTGCCTGTCGAGTTGGCTCGCAAGACCGCAAAGGGCTACGGAATGACCATCATTTCGGGCGTTGAGATCACTCGCACTCCCGAAACAATCGGCCACTACAACGCCCTCTTTACCACCGATAACAACGCTATTTATGACGCTGATCCTGCCGAGTCGATGCGTAAGGCTCGTGCGCAGGGTGCTCTTATTATGCACAACCACCCCGGGTGGCGACGCACCTCGCTCGAACAGACCGAGGCCGAGCAGTCATTCTATGCCGCAGGGCTGATTGATGGTGTGGAAGTGATGAACGGTTCGTCGTTCTACCCGCTGGCGATCGATTGGGCTCGCGAAGGCAACCTCTTCGTATCGTCGAATACCGACATTCACGACGGCACTGCCGAAACATATCGCATCAATGGCGTACGCCGCAATATGACGCTGATCTTTGCAAAGGATAAGTCGGTCGAGTCGCTGCGCGAGGCTATCGCAGCGCGTCGCACGCTGGCCTATTCGTGCGGCACGCTTGCGGGCGATGAGCAGTTACTGCGCGATCTGGTGCTTGCATCGGTGAAGATGACCATCGTGGCCGAGGCTTCGAATGGTGTTAAGACCATACAGCTGACAAATATGAGCTCGGTGGATTACATTCTGCGTTTCGGCAATGGCAACCCCGTTGTTCTCTCGCCCTTCTCGTCGCGCACCGCCAAAACCAACAAGGAGGGTGTATTGCGTTTCGAGGTCGAAAATTGCTGGCACGCCAGCGACAAACAGCTCAAAATTGAGGTGCGCCCGTAGGAGAGAGATTCACAATTTCTATAATAAAAAAAGCCGACCGCCCTTTCGGGTGGTCGGCTTGCTTTCGGAGTGGGGCGGTCGTTTCTGAAAAACCCCTACGGGTCCTACCTGCAAAACAACTCTCGGTCGGCACGCTCACGTTTCACAACGCGCGGCCCCTCATTGGCCTCCTCCATCACATTCTGCACGATCTGCCGCGTGTCGCGCGACAAAGACTCTACGCAGTCGATTACTCCTCCTTACCGTCGCGGAAGTAGAGCTTGCCTGCGAGGAACTCCTCGGTAGCAATGATTGCGGGCTTCGGCAGACGCTCATAGTAGCGCGAAATCTCAATCTGCTCGCGGTTCTCGAAGGTCTCCTCCAAAGAATCGGTCGTAGTCGAGAAGTCGGCCAACTTACGGTTCAGCTCCTGCTTCATCTCTGCTGCAATCTGGTTTGCGCGACGCGAAATGACATTCAGCGACTTGTAGATGTTACCCGTCGGCTGATCCAGATCAACCAGCTTACGAGTCTTCGTGTTGTTGGGAATGTTTGTTAATTTCAGATCCATCTTTAATGATTTTCTGAGTGAAATATGTTATCTGTAAAGTTTTATGCTGCAATTGGGGAAGCACCCGGTCGATTATATCAGCTCCTGCGCCTCCTGCTTTTCGATCTCTGCCTTCTGCTCGTCGCTACCAAACTTGGCAATAAAACGCTTGGCATCCTCCTGCATACGGCTTAACTCTCTAACGTGCTTGCTTTCGGGGAACTCTGCAATGAACGAGTAGTACGAGTCGAGCATATTGAGGTAACGGTCGCGTTGCAACGACTCGATCGAGTTCTTCGCCAGCTCATAAGACGACTTGACGATCAGATACATCAACTCCTCGCGGTGGGGCGAATCGGGATACTTTTTGAGCGCATTCTTCAACGCGGGCACTGCCGACTTGTAGCGACCGATGGTGTAGTATGTCTTTGCGTTGATGAATACCTTGTCGTACTGCTTCTGGGTCAGCTCGCGAATCATCTGCTCGAATGCTGCACGGCGGGTCGAGTTGGGATAACGGCCGATAAACTCGTGAATTGCCGTCAGAGCCTGCTCGGTTGTGGTCTGGTCGCGTGTAGGTTCGGGCGAGAGATAGTAGAAACTTAACGCATACATACCCTCAACATCTTCGAGGAAGGGGCTGCGAGTAAATTTACGACGGAACTCATCGAGCAACTCCGAGCTGGTCGAGAAGGCATCGTTCTTGAAGTGCGCATAAGCGGTGTAGTATGCCAACGAGTCCTCGCGCATCGTACCGGTGAAATAGGGCTGTACCTTTTCGAAGCAGGTGATGGCGCGGGAAAATTTACCGAGGTCGAGCATATTCAGACCCTCGGCATAAATCTTATCGTTATCGCCGCTTTTCAGCAGTTTATTGAATGGTCCGCAGGCAGTATTCGCAACAGCAATTGCGATAACCGCGAGCAACATAATGGCATTTTTTCTCATTGTTCACAAAAATTACAGCGCGTTATAACGCTACAACCGCGCAAAGTTATACATTTTTAACGAGTCAAACAAAAATATATTATACCCTTTCGAAGAATAAATCGTTTTTTAGCACCTTCGACTCACAAATCGGGGGCAAAAGCATAGGTATAAATACCTAATTTCCCCGAAAAATCCGCTGCGACTATTCCGAATCGAGCAGAAAAGTTGTAAATTTGTATGATTGAAGGGTCGCGGTGCCCTTCGCTCGCAATCAATTTCTCGCAGCAAACGTGCAGAAAGATTGCGCACTTACGAAAAAACAGATTTGAAGAAATCGTTAAACCTTAAATTTATAGAAAACAATGACTGATATTTTTGAACGCCTACAAAAGAGTGCCGGCGGTCCGATCGGTATGTATCAGAAGTACGCGCACGGCTATTTCTCATTCCCGAAGCTCGAGGGTCCCATCGGCCCACATATGAAGTTCCGTGGCAAGGAGATGCTCAATTGGAGTCTTAATAACTACCTCGGTCTGGCTAACCACCCCGAAGTACGCGAGGCTGACGCAAAGGGCGCAGCCGATTTCGGTATGGCGGCTCCTATGGGCGCACGTATGATGAGTGGTCAGACCATCTATCACGAGCAGTTGGAGCGTGAGTTGGCCGAGTTCGTTGGTAAGGAGGATGCCTTCCTGCTCAACTTCGGTTATCAGGGTATGGTTTCGATCATCGACTGCCTGCTGACTCCCCGCGATGTTGTAGTTTATGATGCAGAGGCTCACGCTTGTATCATCGATGGATTGCGCATGCACAAGGGCAAGCGTTTCGTATTCGGTCATAACGATATGGATAGCCTGCGCTTGCAGCTGCGCCACGCAACCGAGTTGGCCGAGACCCAGAATGGTGGTGTGTTGGTAATTACCGAGGGTGTATTCGGTATGAAGGGCGACCTGGGCAAGCTCGATGAGATCGTAGCTTTGAAGAGCGAGTTCTCGTTCCGTCTGCTGGTTGATGACGCTCACGGCTTCGGTACGATGGGCGAAGGTGGTCGCGGTACCGCTTCGCACCTCGGCGCAACCGACGGCGTTGATGTACTGTTCAATACCTTTGCAAAATCGATGGCAGGTATCGGTGCATTCGTAGCATCGCACAAGTGGCTGATCGACCTTCTGCGCTACAATATGCGTTCGCAGCTCTACGCAAAGAGCCTCCCGATGCCGATGGTAATGGGTGCTTTGAAGCGTCTGGATCTGATCCGCAAGCATCCCGAATATCAGCAGAAGCTGTGGGAGATCACCAACGCATTGCAGAATGGTCTGCGCGAGCGTGGCTTCGACATCGGTGGCACGCTGTCGCCCGTAACCCCGATCTATATGAAGGGCTCGGTAGCAGAGGCTTGCAACCTCGTTGTCGATCTGCGCGAGAACCACGCTCTGTTCTGCTCGATCGTGGTTTATCCCGTAATCCCGAAGGGCGAGATGATTCTGCGTATTATTCCCACAGCGGCTCACACGTTGGAGGATGTTCAATATACGCTCGACTGCTTCTCGGCTATCCGTTCGAAGCTCGAGAATGGCGAGTACGACAAGCCGATGCCCAATATGGCCGACTAAATCCGACTCACCTCGATAAACGAAGGGCTGCGTTTCGACGCGGCCCTTTTTTGTATCCAAGATTCAAAACAAAGAGCCTGCCTAACCGAGTTAGACAGGCTCTAATCTTAAAGCAATAAGCCTAAATACTAAAAAGCGGACACGGCGCGCACATAGTAGTTGATGAACTTAACGTAGTCGTAGGTGTAGGTGTAGCCATTGTACATACGGACATACCACGCAGAAAACTCATATCTTTTGCTTTCAGTCGATGACCAATACTCATAGGATTTGGCATTTAGAATATTACGAATATCATATATTGCTTTTAGTTCATCTATAGCAGGGAGATACCATCCTTCGCCCAAATCGGCGCACCAAGCAAATGCGGGATACTTCCCGCGCCAATTGGGGATGCGTTGAACTACCGCCATATTCACAGCGCCATTCGTTTCGCTATATGCGCCTATTTTCTCTCTCCAACTATCAAATTTTTCATTAGCCCACTGCAATTTTGTTTCATTAAAGCTTACAATCTTACCGTGCTTGCCATCAGCAGAAACCTCAAATACTACACCTCGTTTGCCGTTTTCATCGTAGGAATCTCCAACCTTATAGGTTTTGGCAGGAGGAACGGGTTTAGGGGCAGGGCGCGGAGCAGACTCTTTCCGTGCAGGGCGCGTACGACCAAGCATTCGCAGAATATCATCAACAAGTACCGTCTCGATCGGGTGTTCTTTGATATTGCGCCAATTAATACTACTAAATACTAATTCCAAGCCTGATGGAAGAGGTGTATTATCAATCAAATACGGCAACATTTGTTCTCCTCTCTTTTTATTGAACGCAAAAGTTACCTCCCTCTTTGTAAATGGAGAATTATAAGAATTATTACTGCCCAACAATAAAAAGGCTGAACTATTAACGATTGCATCGGCCAATTTATCAGGAAATTCAACTCCTCCGCCAATGCCTTGGCGATCAATAAAGTATACTATGCCGACATCATCAAATGCTTTACATATGCGATCCGCAATATTTGTATCTTTACGTGAGTAACTTATAAATACATCGTATTTCATAATCGAAAGATAAGATTACGCAAATTTAGCAATCTTTTGGGACTTTATGGCATAGATTCTATCTTTTTTCACAGTTGGGTAGTTTAATAGCCTCTAACAACCCCACCCGCCAATAAAGAATAGCGATAGCTGCGACATAATATTTTTGAATATTCAGTCTTGGATTTTGAATAATTTTTGTTAGCTTTGCGGAAATAGAACAAACTAAAAACTTTGATAGATTATGAGAACAAAGACTTTGATTCTTTCTATAATGTTGTTGCTCGCTACGGGTATTGCCGAGGCGAAGAAGGTGCGCGTGGTGGCTCATCGCGGCTATTGGAACACCGAAGGCTCGGCTCGCAACTCGATCAGCGCATTGAACAACGCAATGGCGATCAAGGCTTACGGCTCGGAGTTCGATGTAAATATCACCTCTGACGGTATCCTCATCGTGCATCACGACGCAAAGACCACCAATGGTCTTTTGATCGAAGATCACACCTTTGCCGAGCTGCGCGAAAAGGCTCCCAAACTGAAAAATGACGAGTTGATCCCCACCCTCGACGACTATCTGACTGCGTGGAATCACAACAAAAAGACCAAACTCGTCTTCGAGATCAAGCCCCAATCGTCGCCCGAACTCGAAACCAAAATGGTCGAGGCCTGCCTCGAGGCTTTGCGCAAGAACAGCGTAACCGATAAGGAAGTGGAGTTTATCTCGTTTAGCTACCACGTTTGCAAGGAGTTGAAGCGTCTGCGCCCGACAGCAATCGTAATGCCGCTTTCGACCACCTCGGCCGAGCCCGAGCAGATGTTTAAGGATGGCATGGACGGCTTTGACCTGCATTACAGCGTGTTGCGCGAGCACCCCGAATGGGTTGAGTTAGCCAAGTCGCAGAAGAAGATCGTAAATGTCTGGACCGTAAATCAGGAGGATGTAATGCGCGAGATGATCGCTCTGGGCGTTGATTACATCACCACTGACGAGCCCGTGCTGTTGCAACAAGTGATCAAGGGCAAGAAGAAGTAGTCCTGCACGACGACACTCAAACAATGTCAAAAGAGACGCCTGCTCAATGATGTGAGCAGGCGTTTTTTGTAGCTCATAGCTTTTGATTTCAACGACCAAATATGTAAATTTGCAGTCGCTAAATCTCAAACTCAAAAATGCAGAAACTCAAAGGAACAATCTGGGCCCTGGTCTCGTCATCGACCTTCGGACTGATACCCCTCTTCTCGCTGCCCGTGCTTGCGAGTGGCGTGGGGTTAGACTCACTATGCTTCTATCGCTTTGCCTTCGCGGCATTGGCTATGGGGGCCTATATGCTCATTAGCGGCCGCTCGCTCCGCATCTCGTTGAAGGAGTTGGCAACAGTGGCTCTGCTATCGGTCTTCTATGGCTCTACCTCGATGTTCCTGACCTCATCGTACGAATATATCCCCAGCGGCATCGCCACAACGATCCACTTTCTCTATCCCGTTCTGGTTACTACGATTATGATCACCTGCTTCGGTGAACGAGCCTCGTGGTGCATATTCGTAGCAGCGGCATTGGCCTTGGGCGGAGTCTATCTGCTTGGTGGGGCGAGTGAAGGGACAACGATACAATGGCGCGGATTGGTTGCAGTGCTTATTACGGTGGTTACCTACGCGACATACATCGTCGGTGTGAATCGCTCCTCGGTAAGCAAGATGGAGGGGCGCAAGATGACCTTCTACGTATTGTTATGCACGGCTATACTATTCTATATCAACCTTTTGGCGCGCAATAACGGCACAATCGACCCGATACCCGATGCGAGCGCGTGGGTACGATTGCTGCTGTTGGCTCTGGTGCCTACCCTACTCTCGGATCTGGCTCTAATCTATGCCATCCAGTTGGTCGGCTCGACTACGACGGCCATACTCGGATGTATGGAGCCACTGACGGCGGTTGTGATCGGTATCGCGTGCTTTGACGAACGATTCAGCACGATGCAGGCTGCAGGAGTGGTAGTCGTATTGGCAGCCGTAACATTAGTTATTATGGCAGAGCATTGGGGGCAACGACCGCTGTCAGAGCTGCTCGGATTGCGACGAGGAGAAAAATAGCACGACGAGGGTAGTTTGTTTTGGGCTACGCGCTTGTTTTTCGAAAAGAAATCCTTAAATTTGTCAAGATTAAACCAATCGATAATAATATTAAAAACAGAATAACCTATGAAACTTCGTCAATTCATTCTTTCAGCGATTGCAGTCGTAGTCGCACTCTCATCGATAATTCCCGCCGAGGCTTGTACTTCGGCCGTAATTTCTGGTCGCGCAACCAAATCGGGCCGTCCTCTGCTGTGGAAACACCGCGATACCGGCACCGAGTGGAACCATATCGAGTACTTCAAGGGCGAGAAATATGCCTTCCAAGCGTTGGTAAATTCGAAGGACGAGAGTCGTAAAGAGGCGTGGGCAGGTGCCAACGAGAAGGGCTTTGCCATTATGAACACCGCCTCGTACAATATGAAACCCGACTCGCTCAAATATCTGCCCGAAAACGAGGGTGTAGTGATGAAGGCAGCTTTGGGCGTATGTGCAACGGTCGATGAATTCGAGGAGTTCATCAAGAATATGCCTCTGCCCCGCGCTCTCGAAACCAACTTCGGCGTGATTGATGCCGAGGGTGGTGCTGCATATTTTGAGGTTTGGGACTACGGCTACACCAAGTTCGACGTAAATGACGTTGCGCTGGCTCCGAACGGATATATCATTCGCTCGAACTACTCGTTCTCGGGCGTGCAGGACGAGGGTATGGGTTACGTGCGTTACCAGAATGCCGAGTATCTGATTCATCGCGGCTACGCTGCGGGCGAATTGTCGGCCGAGTGGATCTTCGCGAACCCCTCGCGCTCGTTCTTCAACGCAATTCTCGATAGCGATCTGATGACCGAGGGCGGTCGCCCCGAGAGCGGTTGGGCAATCGATCAGGACTACATTCCGCGTAAATCGTCGAGCGCATCGGTGGTTGTCGAGGGTGTTGTTGCAGGCTCGAATCCCGACGCAACGACTATTTGGTCAGTTTTGGGCTATCCCCCGTGCGGCTACGCAGTTGCATCGTGGGTTAAGGCGGGCGACAAGATCGCTGCTCCGATTGCAGTCGATTCGGAAGGCACCGCTCCTGCCAACCGTCTGGCTGTTGCATTGAAGCGCAAGGTATTCCCCGTAACTCGTGGCAACGGCAGCAAATATATGCGTACCGATGTGATTGCCAAGGCAGTAGATGCACTGCGACCCTACGAGCAGCAGTCGCTGGGCGCGGCAGCCGAGGTGCGCGATGCAATCGCCAAGGAGGGCTTCTCGATGAAGAAAGTCGAGGCTTACAACAACGCTGTAAAGGCGATGATGCCCACCGAAGGATATATTTTGTTGCAGGTAAAATAGCAATTAGAGTGGCCTCAACGACGGTTTGAGGCCACTTTATCGAAAATTTTTTCACAAAATTTTGGTGGAACGAAAAATAGTTCTTACCTTTGCACACCGTTCGAGAGAACCTCGGACTTAAATGGTGGATGTAGCTCAGTCGGTTAGAGCACTGGATTGTGGTTCCAGGTGTCGTGGGTTCGAGTCCCATCTTCCACCCCAACGATTGCAAAGCGTGTTCCATACATCGGACACGCTTTTTTTGTTTTACAACATTAAGCCACACATAATAACCTAAACTATGAAATACTACAATCGAGAAAAATTGCCCAACATCGAACAAATGCCAATGGAGGATCGTTGGTATTACACAATCACCAGAGACAAATTTGATTTCGTGTGCTCGATGTTCATTCACGACCTATTGATGCACCCCATCTATAACACTTTTTTGGTGTTATTCCTCATTTTCGGCTGTTGGCACGCAATCGCAATAGGCGATATGGTCAGACTTATAAGCTACATCGGAATCGTATTATTTGTAAAGATTCGAAGTATCGTCTTGATAGCCAAACTCTATAACGCTTATCAGAAAGGCATATGCCACTCGTTTGATGTTGATGGTGTAAATGTCGTAGTCGATGTATGCAACGAAGGAACAGATTATAGACATTTCACATCTCTACTTTGGGAGCAGATTCGACGCATCGTGGTTTATGGCGATTTTATGGTTATAGATGTCGATCGTCAGTATCGAGATAAGGTACAGTTTGAGATGCCTATTATCTTTACCAGGGATATCGAGAAAGTGAGCAAGCAGGCTCTATACCTCTGGAAGAGAGCCCTCGACACCAAGCCCGAAGAGAGAAAGTACATCTATGCAGGCAATGAGATTGATGAGGTCATATATTACATCGAAAAACGATTTGGTGAGATCGAGAGCATACGTCCCTTCGAGAAACCGAATTTTCGTATAGGCATTGCGAAGATTCCACCCACCGATGACCGCGACTACTACACATTATGTACAATCGGTGCAGGAGCTTTCCGTATGCCGGTCGATAGTGATCTCCACGTCAAGGAGGGAGTCGAGAAGCACGCCGAATATATGCTTATATTACCCAAAGATTGGAAGTTAGACGAGGAATCGCTTAA
>JAFPAT010000099.1 GCA_017425655.1 Rikenellaceae bacterium
GCTTGTGTCGTCGAATCACAATCCGATCTATCGCCACTCGTTCACAGCCGATTATTATGTCGCAAAGGTTGGTGGTCGTGCCGAAGTGCTTGCACCCGAGATTGAGGGTAAGCGCGATGCGGTTATCTCTCCCGACAATCGATGGGTCGGTTTTGTGGCTGAAAATGACCTCTATATCGCTGATATGCAGAATGGTGGTGAGGTGTGTCGCCTGACCGATGACGGCAAGCGTAACCACATTATCAATGGCGCAACCGATTGGGTTTATGAGGAGGAGTTTGCATTTACGCGAGCCTTCGCATTCTCGCCCGATGGCGCGAAGGTGGCCTACCTGCGCTTTGATGAGAGTGAGGTTAAGGAGTTTGAGATGATGCGTTACGATGCACAACTCTACAACCGTCCCTACAAATTCAAGTATCCAAAGGCTGGCGAGCGCAACTCGACGGTCGAACTCTATGTCTATGATATCGCAACGGGTAAGCGCACGAAGGTTGATGTTGGAGCCGAAACCGATCAATATATACCGAGAATCGGTTGGACTCCGCGTGGAGAGCTGTATTTCTTCCGCGAGAATCGCCTGCAAAACCATTTCGAGGTGCTGCTGGCTTCGGCCGAAGGTGCATCGCGCGTGATCTATGATGAGCGTTCGCCTCGCTATGTTGAGCGTGTCGATGATCGTACGATCACCTTCCTCTCGGATGGCGATCGATTTGTTGTTCGCAACGAGACCGAAAGCGGATACTATCATCTCTACCTTTATAGTGCATCGCGTGGTCGTCTGCGTGCATTGACCGAGGGCGCGTGGGAGGTAACCGAGGTTGTTGAGGTAACTGACGAGCGTGTCTATTTCCTCTCAACCGAAACTTCGCCCTTGCGTCGTAACCTCTATTCGGTTAAACTCAATGGCAAGGATAAACGCAGAATCACCCATCGCGACGGCATGTATCGCATTGCACCGAGTCGCGGTATGCGATATTTTATCAGCTACTTCTCATCTGCCGATTCACCACAAATCGTAACTCTGCACCGAGCTAATGGCGAGCAGGTGCGCGTATTGGAGGATAATTCGGATTATGTAAAAGCTACGGCCGAACTGCCTCGCAAGGAGTTCTTTACCTTTACTACCGAGCGTGGTGATCGTCTGAATGGATATATGGTCCGCCCGTCGGATTTCGATAAGGACCAAAAGTATCCCGTACTTATGACCCAATATTCGGGACCGGGATCGCAGAGTGTCTCGGATAGTTGGGTGCTCGGTTGGGAGGACGCAATGGTACAGAACGGCTACGTCGTTGTGTGTGTCGATGGTCGCGGTACGGGTTTCCGTGGCGAGGAGTTTAAGAAATTGACCTACGGACAGTTAGGACGCTTGGAAGTTGAGGATCAGATCTCTGCGGCTCGCTATCTGCAAACGCTCTCGTGGGTCGATTCGGAGCGTATCGGCATCTATGGTTGGAGCTATGGCGGCTTTATGGCTTTGGGCGCGGCACTGCGCGGTGGCGATCTGTTCAAGATGGCAATTGCGGTTGCGCCTGTAACTTCGTGGCGTTACTATGATTCGGTATATACCGAGGTGTATAATGGTCTGCCACAGCAAAATGCGGCCGGCTATGATGATAATTCGCCGATCAATTTTGCCGAGGGGCTTTCGGATCGCACCTCGCTGTTGATTATCCACGGCACGGGCGACGATAATGTCCATTTCCAGAATACGGTCGAGATGGTTCGCGCGCTGAATCGCGCAGGAAAGCAGTTCGATCTGGCAATCTATCCCGACGATAACCACTCGATGGTACCTGCGGGTCGCATACACGTGCGTGAACGTATGGTGCGTTACACGTTAGAGAATCTCTAATCCGTCGAGATCGATATCGAACGGCCGCCCGTTGAGTATAACTCGCGCGCGGCCGTTTTCGTATCCGAAAGCGTCGTCGTAGCGCAGTGCAATCACTTCAAAGCCTCGCGTGTCGATAAATCCCCAACGATCGTTACGACAGGCGATAAGGCGATTCTCTTGACAGTCGCCCAGATAGTCGTAGTAGGGTGTTATGCGATGTCCGAGTGAATCATAAAGTGCCCAACCGTGCTCGCCGCCTACGGTTGCGATATTGTATTGAGCTGACCAGCATATATCTTCGTGTTCGGGAGTAATAATCCACTCGCCGAGCTTATTAATCAATCCAAAGCCATCTTTTGTCTCTACCACAGCGCGTCCTTCGGAGAATGGCTCGGCATTTAAGAATTGCGCCTCGATTACCACATTGTTGAGCATATCGAGATAGCCGTAATGGTTGCCACAGCGAAAGACAATGCGATCCTCCGACGGGATATCTATCCATTCGCGTTGGGAGAAATCGACCTTGTCAAGCAACTTGCGCGTAATGCGCTGATGAGAACACAACGCATCGTCGCTCTTTTTCGCTTTAACCTTCGCTGTGCCGATGATCTCTCGCAGAGAGTCGCATAGTGTTGTGCGATCCGTTGTGGTTAAAAGATCTTCGACCTTCGGGAGTGAGTTGTGTGGCATTGCCGCGCGAAGAATCTCAAAAGTTATCTCTACAACCGCTTTGTTGTCATCCGTAGGCGAGCCGAAACGACTGTGATGTAGTGCGCAAAGAGTCATCTGTTCATCTTCGCGGACAATTATGCGCGAAGAGTTCAATGCTCGATGTGCGAAGTTTAGCGAGCCGAGTTCTTCGGCGCAATCTATCCACGCCGAGGCAAGCGTGCGAGCCTGCGTCGGTGTGAGGCGTTGGTCAAGAATAGAACGGAGCGTCGCACCTTTGGGTAAAATCTCAATAGCTATGTCGCAAAGCGTGCCGCCTACGATCAACTCTTTTGTCAGAAGTCTATGGGCGGCTAAACACGCAGAGTTGCAACGCTTTAATGCAGCACTTAAACGCTCGGCGGCACATCTTGCTGCGTGATTTAACGGGCAATAGATGCGACAAGGTGTGTCGTGCCACGATCCTTCGAATATAGCGTGTCCGCTTGTGGAGTGCATCAACGGCAGACCCTGCTCGTCTTTGATCAATTCAATCTCTTTGATGCTTGCAAATGCAGCACTGCCACTTGCAGCGGCAATTGTATAATCACTTATCGAGTGAATCATCTCTAAATAACATTTAGACTTATTGATCCGATATTCATCATTGCAATCACCTCACTGATTGAGGCGTTGAAACTCATACCGCGATAGCGTGTGGCAACGCTTTCACCGCGTAGCGATGCGATAGCTTGCGCATAGTTCGTAGGCATTTCGCTGGCGCACTCATATAGCAGGCGGGCGTAGTAATTTTCGCCCAATTCGAGCATCGACGAAGGAAAGAGTGTCGAATGTTCATCGGCACTTGTAGCCAAATGAATATTGATAAGGAGAGCATTACCGTCGTCAGTTGCGCAGCTACGCAGACGTTCGCAAATTTCAGCAATATCGGCGTGATCGCCATCCGAGGCCTCACCGTCGGTGATGTTGAAGATTGTTGGCGGATAGCTCTTCGCATTTTCGGGTCGGGAGCACCACTCTTCGACCATCTCGGCGGCTTCGAGCAGAGCCTCAAACATCGGTGTTGCACCCTCGGCAGCAGGGGCAATCCAGTGAGGTAGAGCGAAGTTTTGCGTTGCGAGTTCTGTCCGTGCCAGCTTTTCAAATTCGGTGATAGGTATAAACCCTTTACTTTGACCTACTACGGGCGATAGCTCGTCGCCCGAATAGCCAATCAGAGCGACATCGAAGTAGTTTCGTACTCCGTCGCTCCGTCGTGCGCGACAAAGCAGTTCGAAGATAAGACGATTTGCAACTTCGGCCAGAGCCTCGGCTTTGGATACGAGCTCACCGTTGAATATGATCTTTTCAGCCATTGATCCCGAACGGTCGAGGAGTATAATAAAAGCTGTGCGGTTACGGCTATTGATTGTAGCAGTGTAGTTGGCCATAGTATAAATTTGGGATTTAGTTTGTACGAAATTAATGACAATTTTGCGTTGTTATGCAATTATTGATGAATAAAATTTTCAAAAAACGGCCTAAATAGAACTTCTTGCCGACTCGAATATTGTAATTTCAGCGAAATATTGCAATTTTTTTGAATTTGGGCGTTAAGGCTTATCGGAAAATCATAACTTTGCAGTAGTATTAAACCGCGAAATAAAAAACTGAAAGAATATATGGAAGATAAGCGTTTGCAGTCGGTAGGCCGATTGTTGGATGTGTTAGACGAGTTGCGCGAGAAGTGCCCCTGGGATCGCAAGCAGACTTTCGAGTCGTTGCGTAGCAATACCATCGAAGAGGCATACGAGTTGGTCGATGCGATTACCGATGGCAATATGGAGAATGTCAAGGAGGAGATTGGTGATCTGTTGTTGCACGTCGCTTTCTACTCGAAGATGGGCGATGAGCAGGGTCTTTTCGACATCGGAACGGTGGCCGATGCCTTGTGTGATAAGCTAATCTATCGCCATCCGCACGTCTTTGGCGACATCCACGCTGATACACCCGAAGAGGTCAAACAGAATTGGGAGCTTCTGAAATTGCGCAAAAAGAAGCGCGTCGGAGGCCTATTGGCGGGTGTTCCGCGCAGCCTGCCTTCGATGGTAAAGGCTTATCGTGTGGGCGAGAAGGCTGCGTCGGTCGGCTTCGATTGGGAGCGCCGCGAGGATGTCTGGGCAAAGGTTCAGGAGGAGATCGGCGAGGTTCAGACCGAGATCGATAACAAGGACCACGACGCTTTGGAGGCGGAATTCGGTGATCTGTTCTTTGCGTTGATCAATGCATCACGCCTCTACGGTGTCGATCCCGAACAGGCGTTGGAGCGCACCAATCGCAAATTCATTCACCGCTTTGGTTGCATCGAGAAGGGGGCTGCCGAGCAGGGTCGCGAGTTGGCTGATCTGACACTCGAAGAGATGGAAAATCTGTGGCAATCAGCCAAAAAGAGCGAATAAAAGGTGAAAAAACGGGCAAAAAATTTGCTCTTATTATAAATAAGTACTATATTTGCACCGAATAAGTGAACGAAGAGGGGACGAGAGTCCCCTCGTTTCGTAGATATAGCCCACTGGTTGTGAGCCGCGATTGACGTTTCGGGCGCGTCAATAGATTGATAAATAGCTATTTCATAACATGAGCCCGAGTTCGAAAGGAGTTAGGATATGATTGATTGCACTAAAATAACCCAAATTGCCGAACAATTGCTCGAAGGAAGCGATATGTTCGTCGTTGAATGTACTTGTAACAATGCCAACGAGGTGGAACTGATTATCGATAGTGATACGTCGGTGGCTATTGACTCGTGCGTTAAATTGAGCCACGCGATTAATGAGCAGTTTGATCGCGATGTGGAGGATTTCTCATTGATGGTTGCTTCGGCAGGCATCGGTTCGCCCTTGAAGGTCTATCGCCAATATCAGAAGTTGGTCGGTCGCCCTGTTGAAGTGTTGCTTGTAAGTGGCACGAAGATTTTGGCAACTCTCGCCGAAGCTACGCCCGAATCAATCACCCTCTCGTACGAGGAGAAACAGGCAGTTGAGGGTAAGAAGCGCAAGCAGCTGGTTACGGTCGTAAATAGCTACGCACTGACCGAGGTTAAGTGGACCAAAGAGTATCTCGATTATAAGTAACAACAAAAATATAAAAGCAAAACAAGATGGACAATCTGAATTTGATAAGCAACTTTGCAGAGTTCAAAGAGCTTAAAAACATCGACAAAAGCACTATGATTGGTGTTTTGGAGGATGTATTCCGCCACGCATTGCAGAAGCAGTACGATACGGATGAGAATTTCGACGTTATCATCAACCCCGAGAAGGGCGACCTCGAAATTTGGCGTAACCGTACCATTGTAGCCGATGGCGAGGTTGAAAACCCCAATATGCAGATCTCGATTAGCGAGGCAAAGCAGATCGACCCCACCTATGAGGTTGGCGACGAGTACGCCGATGAGATCAAACTCAACTCGTTTGGTCGTCGTACCGTTTTGTCGTTGCGCCAGAATCTTGCATCGCGTATCCTCGATTTGGAGAAGGCAAACCTCTACGAGAAGTATTCGGAGAAGGTAGGCGAGATTATCGCAGGTGAGGTTTATCAGGTATGGAAGAAGGAGATCCTTGTTCTCGACGATGAGAATAACGAGCTGCTTCTGCCCAAGAGCGAGCAGATCCCCAGCGACTTCTTCCGCAAGGGCGATACTATCCGCGCAATCGTTTCGCGTGTAGAGATGATCAACGGCACTCCGAAGATTATTCTGTCGCGTACGGCTAACGAGTTCTTGGAGCGTCTGTTTGAGCAGGAGGTGCCCGAGATTTATGACGGTTTGATTACAATCAAGAAGATCGTTCGTATCCCCGGTGAGCGTGCGAAGGTTGCCGTTGAGTCGTATGACGAGCGCATCGACCCCGTAGGTGCTTGCGTTGGTGTTAAGGGCTCGCGTATCTATTCGATCGTGAAGGAGCTCCGCAACGAGAATATCGACGTTGTGAACTACACTGCTAATACCCAGCTGATGATTCAGCGTGCTCTGAATCCTGCCAAGATTTCGTCGATCACCATCGACGAGGCAACGAAGGTCGCATCGGTATATTTGCAGCCCGATCAGGTTTCGCTGGCTATTGGTAAGGGTGGTTTGAATATCCGCCTGGCAGCGATGCTTACCGGTTATTCGGTTGATGTCTTCCGTGAGATTGAGGAGGAGGATGTTGATCTGAACGAGTTTGCTGACGAGATCGAGCCTTGGATCATCGAGTCGTTGAAGGGTATCGGTTGCGACACCGCCAAGAGCGTTATCGCCCTGCCTATCGACGAGATTGCACGCCGTGCCGATTTGGAGGAGGATACTGCCAAGGAGGTAGTTGCAATTCTCCGTGCTGAATTTGAATAACGAAAGATTTACAAGCTAAATCTTTACTATTTTAATCATTTATTTGTAAATCTTTTATTAAACGACACACTATGTCAAACGAACGAAAACTAAGACTCAATCAGGTTGCGAGAGAGTTCAAGGTTGGTGTAAGCAGCATAGCTGAATTTCTTGACAAGAAGGGCATTAAGATCGACAGCACTCCCAATACGCTGATCGACGGTAATATGTACGCCCTGCTTGAGAAGGAGTTCGGTGCTAATCGTGGCGGTAATCCGCGCGGTGATGTGCGTGAGCGCATCTCACAGAAACCTTCGGCCGTATCGCTCAACCAGAAGAAGAGTGAAGACGATTATAAAGAAGAGGTTGTAATTAAGAGCAAGAGTATCTCGGTTAAGGATGAGGTGAAGGCGATGGGCCCGAAGATTTTGGGTACGATCGATTTGGGCGGCAATAAGAGCGCAAAGCCTGCGCAGCCTGCTGCACCTGCTCCGAAACCTGCGCCTACACCCAAGCCGGCAGAGAAACCTGTGGCAAAGCCCGTAGAGAAACCCGTTGTGGCACCCACCCCTGCCCCTGCCCCCAAGGTTGAGGAGAAACCCGCAGTGAATAACGATATTCAGACCAAGACTTACGATGAGCGTCTGGCCGAGAGCCGCGACGATATTTTCCGTCCGCAGTCATCGCAGTTGTCGGGCCCGAATGTCATTGGTACGATCGATGTTTCGCAGTTCCAGCCCGGTGGTCGTCATCCCAAGCGTAAGCGTATCACCAAGGATAAGGTTGATATTACCAAGCAGCAGGGTAGCCAGCAGAAGCCTGCAAATGGTGGCAAGCCCAATAATAACAACCAGCCCAAGCAGCAGAATGCCGCACAACAGCAACAGCAGGCTGCAGCACAGCAGGGTGGTGGTAAAAAGAAGAAGAACAAGCAGAAACCTGCACCCAAACCTGTCGTTCGCCCCGAGGTTAGCGACGAGGAGGTTGCAAAGCAGGTTAAGGATACCCTGGCACGTCTGACGGCCAAGAACTCGAAGAGCAAGGGCGCGAAGTACCGTAAGGAGAAGCGCGAGGCTGTTTCGGCCAAGATGAACGAGGAGATGGAGCGTCAGGAGATGGAGCGCTCGGTATTGAAGGTTACGGAGTTCGTAACCGTCAGCGAGTTGGCTACCATGATGAACGTCTCGGTTAATGAGGTCATTATGGCTTGTATGAACCTCGGTCTGATGGTATCGATCAACCAGCGTCTGGATGCAGAGGCTTTGGTTGTCGTAGCCGAGGAGTTCGGTTTTACTGTTGAGTTTGTGTCGGTTGAGATTCAGGAGGCCATTGAGGACGAGGGCGACTCGGATGAGGAGCTGATCTCGCGTCCGCCGATCGTTGTTGTGATGGGTCACGTTGACCACGGTAAGACCTCGTTGCTGGATAACATCCGTAAGACCAACGTTATCGAGGGCGAGGCCGGCGGTATTACGCAGCACATCGGCGCATATAGCGTTGAGCTGAATGGACAGAAGATCACCTTCCTCGATACTCCCGGCCACGAGGCATTTACTGCAATGCGTGCGCGTGGTGCGAAGGTTACCGACGTTGCGATTATCATTGTTGCGGCTGACGACCACGTGATGCCGCAGACGGTCGAGGCAATCAACCACGCTTCGGCAGCAGGTGTGCCTATCGTATTTGCAATCAATAAGATTGATAAGCCCGCAGCAAATCCCGACCATATCAAGGAGCAGTTGGCAAATATGAACTACCTGGTTGAGGATTGGGGTGGTAAGTATCAGTGCCAGGAGGTTTCGGCCAAGAAGGGTATGAACCTCGACAAGTTGCTCGAAAAGGTATTGTTGGAGGCCGAGTTGTTGGAGTTGAAGGCTAATCCCGATCGTCGTGCA
>JAFPAT010000100.1 GCA_017425655.1 Rikenellaceae bacterium
AATTGTTTCGTTATCTTTGTAGGAACAAAAAATGAACAAACCGATGAAACGATTGCTGATATTGGCATTTGCGGCGTTGGCTGCGGCGTGTTCGCCCGTGCAACGCGCTGTGCGCGAGGTCGCTGCCGACCCTTATAACAACGACAACCGCTATGTGATTATACTCTCGATGGATGCATTCCGTTGGGATCTGGCCGACCACGCCCATACTCCGACGCTCGATTCGTTGCGCGAGGTAGGCACCTACGCCGAGACCTTCCCTGTATATCCCTCAAATACCTTCCCCAACCACTATACAATGGCTACGGGACTCCACCCCGACGATCACGGAGTGGTCAATAATGGGTTCTATGACAAGGTTTTAGGTCGCCAAATGTCGGTGTTCAACTACAACGATACGCAGACTCCGAACTTCTGGGGTGGCGATCCGATTTGGAATACCGCCGAGCGCCAGGGTCGCGTGGCAAATATATTTATGTGGCCCGGTAGCGAGGTGCCCATTGGCGGTCGTCAGGCGACGGTCTGGACTCGCTACACCGAGGAACCGAGCTATCGCGAGCGCGCCGATTGGGTCATCGAGGCGATGACGCGCGAGGTGGATCAGATCCCCAACCTTGTGATGTGGTACTTCGAGCAGCCCGATGCAGTGATGCACCGCCACGGACCGCTTTCGGAGCAGGCAGTGGCGCAGGCCGAGCATATCGACTCGACGTTGCGTTACTTCTTCTGGAAGATTCGCCAATCGCCTGTGTATGATAAAATTAACTTCATCGTAACGGCCGATCACGGTATGGCCCAACTGTCAGACGAGCGCATTGCAAATCTCTACGAGGCACTCGATCCGCAGCGTGTTGTGCGCACGGTTGGCGGTCGCCCGTTTGGTGTGGAGGTCGATGCCAACTACGAGCAGGAGGCACTGCGTGCGCTGCGTAAGGTGAAGGGTATCAAGGCTTTCAAACGCGAGGAGATACCCGCGAAATACCACTATGGTCAGCACCCGACGCGCATTACAAATCTGGTCGTAATGCCCGATATGGGCTGGACTATCGAGTACCGACAGCCCGATGTTGAGCGTCGCCCGATCGGCAAAGGTGCGCACGGCTTCGACAATTTCGAGCGTGAGATGTCGATGGTCTTCTACGCTACGGGACCGGCATTCCGCAAAGGATATGAGCAGCGATCGTTCCAGAATCTGAATATGTATATCATTCTGTGTCATCTGCTCGGCATTGAGCCGTCGGAGAATGACGGCGATTGGCACGATGTTCGCAAAATGTTTATCAAATAACGAAAAATCAGTTGATTATGCCTCGTCTTACGGTTGTTATTGCCACATATAATCGCTCGGAGTCGCTCATCCGTTGCTTACACTCGTTCTGTTCGCAGTCAGCCCCGCGCGAGCAGTGGGAGGTTGTGGCCGTCAATAACAACTCGAAAGATGATACCGAGGAGCGTTTTGCGCAGTTTGCTGCCGAGCATCCCGACCTGCCCGTGCGCATGGTGCGCGAGGAGCGTCAGGGTTTAAGCCACGCCCGAAATTGCGGCATGGCAGCGGCGACGAGCCCCTATATCGCAATTATCGACGATGACGAGACAGTGAATGAGGATTTCGTGCGCTCGTATATCGACTTTTTCGATGCTCACCCGAAGGTTGTGGCTGCAGGAGGTCGTATCATTCCGAGCTATGAGCAGGGTCGTCCCGCGTGGATCTCGCCCTACACCGAGCGCCCGATTGCCAACCCGCTCGATCTGGGCGAGGAGGTGCGAGCGTTTGGTCGCGGTCGCTGCCCCGGTGGCGGCAATATGGCCGTAACACGCGCAGCAATAGAGCGTTACGGAGCTTTCGATCCTGCCCTTGGTCGCACAGGCAAAAAGCTTATCGGCGGCGAGGAGACCGACTTCTTCAACCGTCTTGCGCGTAGTGGCGAGCCATTTTACTACGTTCCGAACGCCATTATCTATCACCACATCTCGCCCGACAAACTCACGCGCGACTACTTCACTCGATTGAGTTATGCCATCGGTGTCAGCGAGCAGATTCGTACCCGTCAAAACGGGACATTCGCCCACAGACTCCTCGCCGAGGTGGTAAAATGGGGCGGCACATTGGTATTGGCACTTGGCTACGCTCTGCGCGGACAATCACCGAAAGCTCAATACCTGATCCTGATGCGAGCAAAGATCACTCGCGGTCTGCTCTCAAGAGGATAATTCAACCAAAAATATCCCAAAATACCAAAAAAGTTATGCTCCGACTATTGCTATTTAGTCGGTTTATTACTAATTTTGTGTAACACAAACGCCGAATGGCATTTGTCCTCGACATCAACCTAAAACCAAATTATGATGAAAAACACCAGGGAGAATCTCCCCACCTTGACAAGAGGTGAAGAGACTATTATGCAAGTTCTATGGGCGCTGGGTGAAGGCTTGGTATATGATATTATCGACTATATGCCCGAACCGAAACCAAAGTACTCTACCGTTGCTACATTTATCAAAATGCTTGAAAATAAGGGATATGTGGGACATAAGGCGCAAGGTCGCTTCTATCGCTATTTCCCGACCGTCGATCGCAACGACTACGCCGAGCAGGTCCTGCAAACAGTACTGAAGACCTATTTCAGAGGTTCAATTACGGAGTTGATCGGTTTCTACACCGAGCGCACCGAGTCGCCAAACTATGAACTCGCAGCGATCGAGCGAGCACTTCCCAAAATTCAGAAGCAACTTGACGAAAAGGCCGAAGAGGCCGCAAAAGCAGAGGTCGCAAAGGCTGCAACAGAGCCCACAGAGGCAGGCCAGAAGGCATAGAAGCTCCGAAAACAGAGAGACCAAACAAGAGAACATCTCTTTTTAAGCAAACAAAAGACCCTACACTGACTCAAAAGTTCGTGTAGGGTCCTTCTATTATTTAGAAGCGAATTACAGCTTCAACTTTATATGCAGCTTGTCGAGAAGTATCGAGAAGTATGCCATAGCTACAGACCACAAAGCCGAGCCCGCAATAGCCAACCACGCGCAATCAGGTTGCTTATAGATAAGCACGTGGAAAGGCAACAATCCGATTGCCGAATAGAGTACGCTCGGTGCGAGGTATGTTGTCATCGAGTTGCGACCCGTCGTTGCAAGCAGACCAGTAAAGCGTGTATGGCCACAAATATCGGTGCGATAGAAGACCAAAGCAAGCACTAACAGGCTGATACCGATACAGATAAGGCCCCAGCTCGGTGTTGCAAGAATCTTCGAAATGATATACCAATTACGCAAAATGAAGCCTGCGATAATCGCAACGACACCCACGCCAGCCATCACTACAACCTTGCGACGCATATCGTGCTGACTGCGCATAAGATATGTTCCAAGAAGCAGACCTGCAAGCACAATCATCGGTGTATTGCCCTGAAGCACAGTGCCCAAGATCGGGCGCAGAGCAACTGCCCAATCGTTAATACCCGCCGAGGAGATCATATTCAGAACGAGGAAAACAGCCCAACCGATGAACGCTCCGAGGATTGTACCGCGTGTCAGGACACTAACCAAAGCTGCCACAAGGTAACCCCAGCCAATAAGTCCCAAAATACCCCACCAGCTGGCTACCAACCAATGCGGATCTTCGGGCGTGCCGGCGCGGAAAATTGCCAACAGAACGATGATTCCTACAAAGCCGATAGCACGTAACACTTTGAAAAGCAGATCATAACGACTTTCGCGCGGATAAGTGTTCCAAAGCATAAAGAGGAACAGATAGAACAACCAACGCCACGCCTCCTTCGAGATTCCCGTCATTTCGGGATTGAGACGGCCGACATTGAGCAGAGCCACGCCGATACAGATCAGCGACAGCGTACGCCAAAGAATATGCAGCATCACACGCAGCATACTTTCACCCTTACGGCGACGCGCTTCGATGGCGTACGGAATTGAGATTCCAACCATAAACAGGAAGCTCGGGAAGACCCAATCGGCCAAACCCATACCATCAAAATTCATCTCCGTATGCCCCAACCACGCCGGTACGCCGGGCATATAAAGGTCATTGACAAAGAGCATCAGCAACAATGTCAAACCTCGCACGATATCGATCGAGAGTATTCGCTGCGAGGATTTCTTCGAGTTAGTATCCATATAGTAGTAGTGTTGTGTGTCAATTTGTTACAGCCGACTAACGTCCATCGTACATACGACTGTAATAGTTGCGGTATTCGCCCGAAGTAACCGCCGAGAGCCACTCGTCGTTGTGCAGATACCAGCGTACCGTGCGCTCGATACCCTCCTTGAAATCGACCTCGGGCGACCAACCGAGCTCGTTCTGCAACTTACTCGAATCGATCGCATAACGCAGATCGTGGCCTGCACGATCGCGCACAAAACGAATCAGCGACTCATCCTCGCCCTCCGCGCGCCCCAAAAGGCGGTCGGTCGTGCGCACAAGCAGACGCACCAGATCGATATTGCGCCACTCGTTATTGCCGCCGATGTTATAGGTCTCGCCTATGCGACCGCGATGGAAAATCAGATCAATCGCGCGTGCGTGATCTTCGACATAGAGCCAATCGCGCACATTCGCACCGCTACCATAAACGGGCAGTTCGCGGCGTTCGCGGATATTATTGATAAACAGTGGGATAAGCTTTTCGGGGAATTGATATGGTCCGTAATTATTCGAACAATTACTGATCACAATCGGCAGGCCGAACGTATCGTGAAAAGCCCTCACAAAGTGGTCGCTCGATGCCTTGCTGGCCGAATAGGGCGAGTGCGGCTCGTAGCGCGATGATTCGGTAAATATGCCCTCTGCGCCCAGCGAGCCATAGACCTCATCGGTCGAGACGTGGTAGAACAGGTGCTTTGCATCTCTCTCTGCACCATTGAGCCAACGCTCCTTGGCAACCTGCAACAGAGTCAGCGTGCCGAGAACATTGGTACGAGCAAACGCAAACGGATCATCAATCGAACGATCGACATGGCTCTCTGCTGCCAGATGGATAACACTATCAATCTCATACTGCTCAAAGACCTTGCGTACCGCCTCTACATCGCAGATATCAACCTTCTCGAAACGATAATTCGGAGCCTCCTCAACATCGCGCAAATTAGCAGGATTGCCCGCATAAGTCAGAGCGTCGAGATTGATGATCAGATAGTTAGGATATTTATTCACCATCAGTCGCACCACGTGCGAGCCGATGAATCCGGCACCTCCGGTGATCAAAATTTTGCGTTCCATAACACCTTGTCGATTATTTTGTCTGTTCACCGAGAATCTTCAACAAATAGCCACCATATTGGTTTCGTGCCATCGGCTCGGCCACCGTACGTAACTGCTCCGCCGAGATCCAGCCACGACGATAGGCGATCTCCTCCAAACAGGCAATCTTCACACCTTGACGCTTCTCAATCACCTCAACGAAGATCGAAGCCTCGGCCAACGAGTCGTGCGTACCCGTATCGAGCCACGCAAAACCCTCGCCAAAGGTATCAACATTCAATTCGCCATCGCTCAAAAATTGCTGATTAACGCTCGTAATCTCCAACTCGCCACGAGCCGAAGGGCGTATCGACTTGGCAATCTCGACCACGCGGTTGGGGTAGAAATAGAGTCCAACAACAGCATAGTTCGACTTCGGCTCGGCAGGCTTCTCCTCGATCGAAAGGCAACGGCCTTCATCGTCAAACTCCGCCACGCCATAGCGTTCGGGATCATCGACACGATAACCGAAAATCGTTGCTCGACCTTCATTTTCAGCACGTTCAACAGCCTGCGTCAATTTCGAGCAAAGACCCGCACCGTGAAAAATATTATCGCCCAACACCAAACATACGCTATCGTCGCCGATGAACTCCTCTCCAATCAGGAAGGCCTGCGCCAATCCGTCGGGTGAAGGCTGCTCGGCATACTCCAAACGCACACCGAAATCGGATCCGTTGCCCAACAGACGGCGGAACGAAGGTGCATCTTGTGGTGTTGTGATAATCAAAATATCGCGCACACCAGCCTGCATCAACACCGAGATCGGATAATAGACCATCGGTTTATCATAAATCGGGAGCAGCTGCTTCGATACGCCTTTGGTAATGGGGTATAATCGGGTGCCGGAACCGCCGGCCAGAACAATGCCTTTCATCTGTTTGCGAATGAATTTTGGTTGCACACGTGGTTGATTGCAACAGGCTAACGCGCACGCGCACAAGTTTATTACTACAAATATAAAACATTCTTGCGAGAAAAACAACCCTCTGCCGTCGGTCGTATTGCAATTCCCGAAAATAGAGTGTAATTTTGTAAGATTAAAACCCCTCTGCGACAGAGGTTGCAGATAAGAGTTAAGCGAAAAGATAAAATCAACATAACACTATGTCAGAGAAGAAATTGCGTTTCGAAACGCGCCAAATTCACAGTGGCTACCACGTCGATCATACCGGCTCGCGCGGCGTAGCTATCTACCCCACAGCAGCATACCATTTCCGCGATTGCGACCACGCCGCACGCCTGTTCGAATTGAGCGAGGGCGGCAATATCTATACCCGCCTGCAAAACCCCACCTCGTCGGCTTACGAGGAGCGTATCGCAGCGCTCTATGGCGGCACGGGAGCTTTGGCCGTAGCCAGCGGAATGTCTGCTATCCTGCTGACAATTACCTCGTTGGCCGAAAAGGGGCAGAACATCGTTACCTCACCGTTCCTCTATGGCGGTACCTACAATCAGTTCAAGATCTCGCTGCGCAAATTGGGCATCGAGTGCCGCATTGCAGCGCACGACTCGATCGAGGCAATGGAGGCTCTGATTGACGAAAATACCCGCGCCGTATATGTCGAAAGTATGGGCAACCCAACTTGCGATGTGCCTGATTTGGAGCGTATTGCCGAGATGGCGCACCGCCACGATGTCCCCTTCGTTGTCGATAATACGTTTGGCGCAGGTAGCTACCTTTGCAACCCATTCGAT
>JAFPAT010000101.1 GCA_017425655.1 Rikenellaceae bacterium
GAGGCTCTGTTCTTCGGTCTGGGTGCAGACGGTACGGTAGGTGCTAACAAGAACTCGATTAAGATTATCGGCGGCTCGACCAACAAATATTGCCAGGCATACTTCTCGTATGACTCGAAGAAGTCGGGTGGTTATACCTCATCGCACTTGCGTTTCGGCGACAACCCGATCACTTCGCCCTATCTGGTAACTACCCCCGATTTCGTAGCTTGCCACGTTCCGTCGTATGTTGATAAGTATGACGTATTGAAGGGCTTGAAGAAGGGCGGCTCGTTCCTTCTGAACTCGGTGCATGATGCAGCAACCACTTGCGCTACGCTGCCCGATGCGATGAAGGTCTATTTGGCAAAGAACAATATCAACTTCTATATCATCAACGCAACCAAGATCGCTGCCGAGTTGGGCTTGGGCAACCGCACCAATACCATTATGCAGAGTGCATTCTTCAAGATCGCTAACGTAATTCCGTTCGAGAAGGCCGTTGAGGAGATGAAGAAGGCTATCTTGAAGTCGTATGGCAAAAAGGGCGAGGATATCGTCAATATGAACTACGCCGCAGTTGATGCCGGCGGTTCGGCAGTTGAGAAGGTCGAAGTTCCCGCCGAGTGGGCATCGATCGAGGTGAAGGAGGTAGAGGTTAAGGCCGACGCATCGCGCCCCGAATTCGTTCAGAAGGTGGTTGACCCGATCAACGCGTTGAAGGGTGATCTGCTGCCCGTAAGCACCTTCCTCGGTCGTGAGGACGGTACTTGGGACAATGGTACGGCTGCTTACGAGAAGCGCGGTATCGCAGTGAATGTTCCCGAGTGGCAGGTTGACAACTGTATCCAGTGTAACCAGTGTGCATACGTCTGCCCGCACGCTGCAATCCGTCCCTTCTTGGCTACCGAGGAGGAGGCTGCCGCAGCTCCCGAAGGCACAACTTTCAAGCAGGGCTTGGGCGAGACGAAGGCATACAAGTTCCGTATTCAGGTTAGCCCGCTCGATTGTACGGGTTGCAACAACTGCGTTGATGTCTGCCCCGCAAAGACCAAGGCTCTTGTTCTGAAACCGCTCGATAGCCAGATGAATCAGGCCGAGAAGTGGGAGTATATGACCAAGAAGGTTGGTTACAAGAAGGTTGTTGATACCACCAAGAATGTTAAGAATAGCCAGTTTGCACAGCCTCTGTTCGAGTTCTCGGGCGCGTGTGCAGGTTGTGGCGAGACTCCCTATATCAAGACAATCACCCAGCTCTTTGGCGACAAGATGATGGTTGCTAATGCTACGGGTTGTACCTCGATCTATTCGGGTTCGGCTCCCTCGACCCCCTACTGCACCAACGAGAAGGGCCACGGTCCCGCTTGGGCAAACTCGCTCTTTGAGGACAATGCCGAGTTCGGTTTGGGTATGCACGTGGGCGCAGAGAAGCTCCGCGACAAGGTTGAGGCCAAGATGCGCGAGATGATGGCCGAGTGCGACTGCTGCTCGGAGGAGTTGAAGGCTACGATGCAGGAGTGGATCGACTCGCGTTATTCGACCGCAAAGAGTGCCGATGTAAGCGATAAGATCGTTCCTATGTTGGAGGCTTGCAACTGCGAGGGTTGCAAGGAGATCCTCTCAATGAAGGAGTACTTGAAGAAGAAGTCGCAGTGGATCATCGGTGGCGACGGTTGGGGCTACGACATCGGTTTCGGTGGCGTGGATCACGTTCTGGCATCGGGTATGGATGTAAATATTCTGATCGTTGATACCGAGGTTTATTCTAACACCGGTGGTCAGTCGTCGAAATCGACTCCCATAGGTGCTGTTGCCAAGTTCGCATCGAGCGGTAAGCGTATCCGCAAGAAGGATATCGGCGCAATCGCAATGACCTATGGCTATGTATATGTAGCACAGGTTTCGATCGGCGCATCGCAGGCACAGTTGCTCAACGTATTGAAGGAGGCAGAGGCTTACAACGGTCCTTCGCTGATTATCGCCTACGCTCCCTGTATCAACCACGGTATCAAGGGCGGTATGACTCGCACCCAGACCGTTGGCAAGCAGGCTGTTGAGTGCGGTTACTGGCACTTGTGGCACTTCAATCCCGATTTGGAGAAGGAGGGCAAGAATCCGTTCGTATATGACTCGAAGGAGCCCGATTGGTCGAAGTTCCAGGACTTCTTGATGAAGGAGGTACGTTACACTTCGCTGAAAAAGGCCTTCCCCGCAGAGGCTGACGAGTTGTTCGCAGCAGCCGAGGAGAATGCAAAGTGGCGCTACGCTACCTACCAGCGAATGGCCAAGATGGAGTACTAAAATTCGGACAATCCCGATAATAAGAACAGAGGCCGAACGCAATAGTTTGGCCTCTATTCTTATAACTCAAAGGGGTTCGCATAACGACAAATAACTAACAAAACGACAACGATGAAAAAAATTCTTTTTGCTATGGTTGCAATGGTAACCTTCGTAGCTTGCGCAGAGAAGGCGCAGACTACACTTGAAGATACCGAGTGGAAATTGATCGAGTTAAAGGGTGAGAGCAACACTCTGTTTGCCGCCGAGCCTGACTCATTCTTCTTTACACTCTCAAAGGAGGATGGTCTGAATGGCGTAGGTGCTTGCAACCGCTTCTTTGGCAGCTATGTAGCCGATGAAATGCCTAACGCTCTTCGTCTTGATCCGATGGGCATAACCAATATGGCGTGCGAGAATATGGATCTCGAAGATGAGTTTGTAAAGACTCTCTATGAGGTTGATAGCTATGCGATTGAGGGTGATATTCTCTCGCTGCTCGACGAGGGTAATGTTATCGCAAAGTTGCAGGCAACCGCAAAAGCGGAGTAACATAGCAACGAAGCGAGATAGCATCAGCGCAACAAAAAAGGCTGTCCGAATCTTTTCGGGCAGCCTTTTTTATGGTTAATTCTTTCGCCGCTTACATCTTCACGCTAAACGAGAGGATAGCCTGATGACGATTCAGCTGACCGGTCAACTCTCCACTCTGCGAAGTGAATGAGCCCGATGCATTCTGATAGTAGAACAGATCGTAGGTCGAGAGTTTTGTATTCTGATAGACATAGGTCATATCGAGCGTACAGCGACCGAAATTGAAGCCAAGACCTGCCGATGCGCTCGAAGTTGTACTCTCGATCGGATTGTCGAAGATTGCATCTTTATCTCGCATCATTGAGCCGTTGAACGAATAGCCAGCACGCAGAGCAACCATCGGCAGAGGACGTACCTCTACGCCTGCACGCAACGTATTCGTACCCTTGAAGCTATCCTTTACAATCTGCTTGTAGAGCTCTCGCGCGGTGCGACCTGCGCTGGCATCCAGACGCATACCATTGTACCACGCACGCTCGTAATCGACCGAAACAATAGCCATCTGGCCGAATGTATATGATGCACCGAGCATCAGACGCGCAGGTGTAGTAAATGTGCACTTTGACTTCAACTCGTCGGTATATTGCACATTCTCACTGCTCTCTACATACTTATCATTGGGAATATCGAATCCCTTAACATACATTTGCCCGTAGTAAGTGCGATCGATCGACATAATGGTCGGAGTGTGGAATGCCACGCCGAGGCGCAGACCTGTAACGGGGCGAACAATTGCACCGATCTTGAGATTAATTCCCGTTCCGTCAGATACAACGCGCTGAATATAATCGGTATAGATCAGCGGCACGTTCGACGGGCGGTTATCCATCAAACCCACGACATTGCCATCAACATCAAGACGCAAACCATTATTCGTGTAGCTCTCGCCGTAGAAAACTCGCTTGTCGTGCTGCAAATCAACAATACCGAGCGAGAAACCCAAGTAGAGATTATTGCGGATATTGAAACCACCCGAAAGGTTGAATTCGCCCATATGACCGCGACTATCGACCTGCGACAGATGCTCAACCGAAGCATCGGGAGCAATCGAAGAGGTGATATACTCGCCGTCAGTCGCAGCAGGATCGATCAGATAGTTCTTATACGCCAGCACCGAGCCCCAGAGATAAGCATCGGTATTCCAATAGGCATTATCACCGAGCAGGCTCGATGACGTACCTGCCAACTGCTGCTCAAACAGATCGGCAATAGATGCATGGCTATTGGGCGTACGCGCCGAAAGACGATAGTTATAATCGGCCAACTTATTATATCCGAAGCCGAAGGTAAAGCTCGTCAATGCGCCCGAACTTACATAGAGATTCATCGCTGCACCGAGATTATTCATCGCAAAGCGGTTACGCTGATGCTCGCCATAAGGGGTTGCAAACTTCGACGAATTGAAATTCATACCGAAGGTAACACCTGCCTCCGAGGTGCGATACATACCCAAACCTGCGGGATTGATCGACATCAACGAAAGATCTGCTCCGAGAGAGGTAAAGGCTCCTGCCATAGCCGCCGTACGCGCTGTGCCATAGTTATATGAAGTCTGGCCATACTGCACCATATCGGTAACGAGGAAGTCGGACTGGCCCATCGTAAGGCCACCGAACGTCTGCGCCGACACCCCTACCGAGAGGAGTGTCGCACAAAGTGCCATAAAGAGATATCTTCTTGCCATAGGTTTATTTGTAGGTAAAAAAGATGTTACACGTTTATTGAACTATCGGCCATACTATCTGCCGCGCGACGAGGTACCGCCACCGCCATAGCTGCCACTACTGCTACTGCTCGACGACGAGCTGCTGCCACTGCTATAACTGCCACCCGACGAGCGCGAACTGCCCGAATTGTACGACGAGCGAGTCGAACTTGACGAGCTATTATTGCGATAGCGGCTCGATACGCCCTGATCATTCGACGAACTGCTCGAAGAGTTGCGATACGACGAACGAGTACCCGACGAGGTTGCGCTGCTGTTGCGAGTACGATAGCTACCACCACCAATTGCCGAGTTACCACGAGAGCTGGTGCCGTTGCCACCGCCACCGATAGTTCCATTCGTGCGATATGCCGAGCGATAGATCACATTGGGACGGCCACTATGCGAAGGCTTATGTACGGGTCCGTGTGCGGGTCCGTGGCTCGGACCGTAGTGAGGCCACCACCAATCGTAATAGGGTCGCCAGCCAAAGCCCCAATTCATACCGTACCACGAATCATACCAGGGATCCCAGCAATAGTGTCGCCAATACCACGACGAGGGATAATACCAGGGAGAATAGTAGTAGCTCCAAGGATTACGCCAGCCGAACGAGAAGTTGATCGAGGTACCCCAGCCTCCAAACATCGAGGTTATATACTTCGGTTCAACCCAAACCTGATCGCCCATAACGATAATGTTATAGAAGGCGGGATCGTAAGCCGAGAGGTACGAATAAGCACCACTATAACGGAGGTTATAATAGCTCGACGGCATATTATAGCTCGGCGAGTCGAAACCGCGCAAGCGACGTGCATAGGCGCTCTCGTAGGTATCCGCTACGATATCGCCATAGCCATAAGCACTGCCATCAAGGCTCTCATTATATTCGCGTTCAGCCTCGGCAGCCGCAGCTGCAGCCAACAGAGCCTCATATTTGGCACGACGAGCCTCGGCCTCGGCCTTTTCGATTTCGGCCTGACGGGCCTCCGCTTTGGCGATAGCCACGCGGTCGTGAGTTCCATAGAGATCGTCGTTGTTGTAGTTGGAATAGAGGGACGACGTACACCCTCCGAATACGGCTGCCGACAGCAACACGATACCGATTGTAAAGATGTTCCTCATTGCTCCATTAATTGTTTTCATCATTTTCTCTTCATTTATCGAAAATCGTACCGACCACATCTTGCGACGGATACAATTCTCCTCCTTTTACTATATAGACGTAAAAGCGGGGCAAAATGTTGCATCGCAACCGCCGAAACGTCTTTTTTGGGGGTTGAACCGCCTATTTTAACGGTTGAACTACCCATTTTATTTGGTCAAAGGTACATATTTTCTACCATAATTGCAAAAAAAGCAGTACCTTTGCACTCGGCCTACGGCCGAAACACAAAAGATAACAATCGAAAAGCATTAATATAGAAATGGCAAAGGAATTAAAAGATTTAACCCGCCGCGAGGAGAACTACTCGCAGTGGTACAACGATCTGGTCGTTAAGGCAGGTCTGGCCGAAAATTCGGCTGTACGTGGTTGTATGGTGATCAAGCCCTACGGTTACGCAATCTGGGAGAAGATGCACGATGCGCTGGACAAGATGTTCAAGGCTACGGGTCATCAGAACGCATATTTCCCACTTTTCATTCCCAAGTCATTTTTCTCGCGCGAGGCTGACCACGTAGAGGGTTTTGCAAAGGAGTGCGCCGTAGTAACTCACTACCGTTTGAAGAATAGCCCCGACGGTGGTGTTACGGTCGATCCCGCAGCTAAACTCGAAGAGGAGTTGATCGTGCGCCCCACCTCGGAGACTATCATCTGGAACACCTATAAGAATTGGATTCAGTCGTACCGCGACCTGCCGATTCTCTGCAACCAGTGGGCTAACGTTGTTCGTTGGGAGATGCGTACGCGTCTGTTCCTGCGTACGGCCGAGTTCTTGTGGCAGGAGGGCCACACCGCACACGAGACCAAAGAGGAGGCTATCGAGGAGGCAACAAAGATGATCGGCGTATATAAGGATTTCGCCGAGAACTTTATGGGTGTGCCCGTAATCGTTGGTCATAAGAGTCCCAACGAGCGTTTTGCTGGCGCATTGGATACGCTGACCATCGAGGCTCTGATGCAGGACGGTAAGGCTTTGCAGAGTGGTACTTCGCACTTCCTCGGTCAGAATTTTGCAAAGGCATTCGACGTACAATATACCACTCGCGAGGGCAAGTTGGAGTATGTTTGGGCAACATCGTGGGGTGTTTCGACCCGACTGATGGGTGCGCTGATTATGGCTCACTCGGACAATAACGGTTTGGTTCTTCCTCCGAAGTTGGCTCCTATTCAGGTCGTTATGGTACCTATCTACAAGGGCGAGGAGGAGTTGAAAAATGTAGTCGAGAAACTGCGCCCGATTGCCGAGGCTTTGGAGGCAAAGGGCGTGAGCGTCAAGATCGACGACCGCGACAACGTACGTTCGGGCTTCAAGTTTGCCGAGTATGAGTTGAAGGGTGTGCCCGTGCGTTTGGCAATGGGTGGCCGCGACATCGCTAACGGCACAATCGAGGTTGCTCGCCGCGATACGCTCGAAAAGTGCACAATGCCCCAAGAGGGTATCGTAGATCACATCGTAGCTTTGCTCGATGAGATCCAGAATGGCATCTTCGAGAAGGCCCTGAATTTCCGCAACTCGATGATCACTCGCGTTGATACGTGGGACGAGTTCTGTCGCGTACTTGACGAGAAGGGCGGTTTCATTTCGGCACATTGGGACGGCACGGTCGAGACCGAGGTGGCGATCAAGGAGGCTACCAAGGCTACAATTCGTTGTATTCCTCTCGATGTCGAAGAGGAGGAGGGCACCTGCATCTTCTCGGGCAAACCTTCGCACCACCGCGTTCTGTTCGCTCGCAGCTACTAATCGAGCCGAGGGTGGCGCAGAGGCGCAACGCTATTCAAAGACAAAGAGCGATCCGATGCGGGTCGCTCTTTTTTGTGGAATAAAAGGGTAATTGTCGCCACACTTGCCAGCAAAAAAATAAGGCTCGTCCCTCAATGGAACGAGCCTTTGTCTTTGCGTATCTGATTGTGTCAGACTTTCCGATTACTCAGCAGCGATTGCCTCCGAGGGGCAAACACCAGCGCAAGTACCGCAGTCCATACACTTGTCGGGATCGATTACATAAACATCACCAGCCGAGATAGCCTCTACCGGACATTCGTCGATGCACGAGCCACATGCTACGCACAGATCGGGATTGATTTTGTAAGCCATTGTAGTAAATTTAATATGTTTAAGTGATTTCGTTATGCAAATATATACAAAAAATCGAGATTAAGCCACCTTTCGCGAAGAATTTTCGTGCGCCACCCCTTTTTCTTGCACATTTAGTCAATCATATCGAAGCCTGTGTAGGGAACAAGCACCTCGGGAATACGAATACCCTTCTCGGTCTGGTTGTTCTCCAACAGCGCAGCAACGATACGCGGCAGAGCCAACGACGAGCCGTTCAAAGTGTGTGCCAGCTGGGTCTTCTTATCGGCCGAGCGGTAGCGCAACTTCAAACGGTTAGCCTGGAACGACTCAAAGTTCGATACCGACGAAACCTCCAACCAACGCTTCTGTGCCTCCGAATAGACCTCGAAGTCGTAGGTCAAAGCCGAGGTGAACGACATATCGCCGCCACACAGACGCAGGATACGGTAGGGCAAACCGAGAGCCTTAACCAGCTGCTCAACGTGTGCAACCATACCGTCAAGAGCCTCATACGACTTCTCGGGCAGAGCCAGCTGCACGATCTCGACCTTGTCGAACTGGTGCAGACGGTTCAGACCACGCACATCCTTACCATACGAGCCTGCCTCACGACGGAAGCAAGGGGTATAAGCGGTAACCTTTACGGGGAAATCGCTCTCGTCGAGGATTACATCGCGGAAGATGTTGGTAACAGGGACCTCTGCCGTAGGAACGAGGTAGAAATTGTCAGCCGTAGCGTGGTACATCTGACCCTCCTTATCGGGCAACTGACCTGTACCGAAGCCCGAAGCCTCATTTACCATAATGGGAGGCTCAACCTCCAAATAACCTGCCGAGGTGTTGTGATCGAGGAAGTAGTTGATCAGCGCGCGCTGCAAACGAGCACCCTTACCCTTATACACGGGGAAACCTGCGCCGGTGAGCTTCACGCCCAACTCGAAGTCGATAATGTCGTACTTGCGAGCCAACTCCCAGTGAGGCAGCGGATTCTCGGGCAGTTCCGAATAGTTCTCCACCAACTTCACTACGACATTATCCTCTGCCGTACGGCCCTCGGGAACGATCTCTGCGGGGAAGTTGGGCAGCGATACGATAGCAGCGTTCAGCTCCTCCTGAACAGCTACCGACTCGGTCTGCAACTCTGCCGACCTCTTCTTCAACTCGGCAACATTTGCCTTTGCCTGCTCGGCCTCCTCGCGGCGACCCTGACCCATCAGCATACCAATCTCTTTGGCTGCCTTGTTCTGTGCGGCGAGCATCGTATCCAACTCAACCTGAATAGCACGACGACGGTCGTCGAGCTCAATGATCTTGTCGATGATGGGTGCTGCATCGACACCCTTCTTTGCCAGCTTTGCAATAGCAGCGGCCTTATCATCGCGGATTTGCTTGATAGTTAGCATCTTATTATATATTTTTAGTTTTGTTTGCGAATGATGTTGTAACAA
>JAFPAT010000102.1 GCA_017425655.1 Rikenellaceae bacterium
CCCAATATTCGTGCGGTCTTTTTCGATATTGACGGCACACTTGTAAGTTTCAATACTCACCGCGTGAGCGATGCGACGGTTGAAGCGTTGGCCGAGTTGCGCCGACGCGGTATCAAAGTGATCCTCGCAACAGGTCGTCTGCTGAACCAGACCAAGGTGGTGAGCCGAATTAAGTTCGATGGTTACATCACGCTTAATGGCTGCTGTTGTCTGGCTGAAGATGGTAAGACGGTGATCAGCAAGGCGACGATTCCGCAGAGCGATTTGGAGTCAATTGTCGGTTATCTCGAGGAGAACAACCATCCGTTCCCATGTTCGTTTATGGATGAGCAGGGTAGTTGGATCAATTATGTCGATGATCGTGTGCAGTTTGTTTGGGACAATATCGCCTTGCCCGTTCCTCGCACCGAGAATCCGCGCGAGACTATCAAACGCGATATCTATCAGGTTAATATCTATGTCGATGAGGTCGATGAAATGTCGATTGTCGATGGTTATTTGCAACATTGCGAGCCTACGCGCTGGCATCCGATGTTTGCCGATGTCAATCTGCGCGGAGTGAGCAAGCGGCAGGGTGTCGATAATCTGCTGGCCCATTTCGGGATCTCGCTTGATGAGGCTATGGCCTTCGGCGATGGCGGCAACGATGTGAGTATGCTCGGCCACGTTGGCTGGGGCGTTGCGATGGGTAATGCGGTCGATTCGGCCAAGCAGGCGGCAGTCTATGTTACCGATACGGTCGATAACGAAGGTATCTGTAAGGCGCTGCAACACTTCGGATTGATTGACTTGATATAAAATGAAAGCCACCTTCGCAGGGTGGCTTTCTTATTGGATAGATACTACTATAACTTACCACACAATCGGTTCCTTGCCGTGAGCGACGAGGTAGTTGTTGGCTTGCGAGAAGTGGCGACAACCGAAGAACCCTCGATAGGCCGACAGAGGCGAGGGGTGCACCGCCTTCAAAATGCAGTTGCGTGCGGGATCGGCAATTGCGCCCTTGCGTTGCGCATAGCTACCCCAAAGCATATAGACCACGCCCTCGCGTCGAGCGGCGATCTCGCGCACCACAGCGTCGGTAAATTGCTCCCAGCCGCGACCTGCGTGAGAAGCGGCTTCGTGAGCACGTACGGTCAGCACCGAGTTGAGTAACAGAACGCCCTGCTCGGCCCAACGGTCGAGGTTGCCACTTGTGGGTACGGGCGCACCAGTATCGCTCTCAACCTCCTGAAAAATATTGCGCAACGAGGGCGGAAACTGCACTCCGTCATTGACCGAAAAACAGAGCCCATTTGCCTGACCCTCACCGTGATAGGGATCCTGACCAATAATGACCACTTTCAGTTTGTCGAATGGACATTTGTCGAAAGCGCGAAAGATATTCCCTCCGCGCGGAAAGATCTGGCGCGAACCATACTCCTCGCGAACAAAGCCGACCAACTCGGCAAAATAGGGTTTCTCGAATTCGTCGGCAAGTAACGCCTTCCAATCCTCGGCAATCTTCACATTCATATATGGTTATAGCTTTTTGATATTCCTCTTTACAGCCTCGCGCCAATCGGGCAGCTGAATTCCGAAACGGTGGCAAATCTTCGAACAATCGAATAGTGAGTTAGCGGGGCGTTTCGCGGCTGTAGGGTACTCTGCTGTTGTGATCGGGATAACGCGACAACCACACTCGGCCACGCGGAAAATCTCTTCGGCGAAGTCGCTCCACGTCGCTCTACCTGCCGATGCGAAGTGGAATATCTCGCCGCGCAACTTTCGGTCAGCAACGACTTCAGGCAGAATCTTCACAATCATCGCCGCCAGATCGTCTGCCGCTGTCGGCGCACCATATTGATCGGCCACTACGCGCACCTCGGCTTGCTGTTCGGCAATGCGTAACATCGTGCGCATAAAGTTTTTACCATATGGCGAATAGAGCCATTGCACGCGAATAATCACACCGCGACAACCACTCTCGCGAAAAGCCTTCTCGCCACGCAATTTGCTCGCTCCATAATAGTTTATCGGCGCAGTCGAATCATTCTCGTTATAAGGCTTATGCTTTGTCCCATCGAAAACATAATCGGTCGAAATATGTATCAGAGTTACATCGTTGCGAGCCGCTACGCGAGCCATATTCTCAACAGCGAGCCAATTCACGGCATCGGCCTTCGAGCGCTCCTCTTCGGCACGATCGACGGCGGTATATGCCGCACAATTGATCACCGCATCGGGGCGCACAAACTCGATCTGCTGCGTTACCGCTTTGTGATCGGTTACGTCGCATTCAGACGAACTTAATGCGATAACATCCCACGATGCAGGCACGGCACGTTGCAGCTCCTCGCTTAATTGTCCATATTTGCCGAATATTAATAATTTCATTTCGGACCGTTAATTTTTTGTAAAAGTAACAAATTTTTCCATTTTTCACGCTACCTTTGTAGGAACTTAAACAACTTTTTCAATGAAACGCTCAATTTTATTCGTTTTGGTACTTATAGCGGCGATTGTCGTTGCTCCACTGGATGCTGTCGCTCGCAAGAGAAAGGGAACTCCCAAAGTTAAAAATGTCATTATGCTCATCGGTGATGGTATGGGTGTGGCTCATATCTCGGCACTGATGCTCGAAGAGAAGTATCAGCCGATAAATATGGATCGTGCCGAGGCGGCTGCATTGATTAAAACATATTCGGCCAACAACCGTGTTACCGACTCGGCGGCCGCAGGTACCGCTTTGGCAACGGGCACCAAGACGGGCAATCACTATATCGGTATGACGATCGAGGGCGATACACTGATCTCGCTTATTACTCGTGCCGAGCAAAAGGGTATGCAGACTGCCGAGGTTGTAACTTGCTACTTGACTCACGCAACGCCCGCCGCATTCTTCGCTCATGTGCCCAATCGAAATCAATATGAAGATATTGCTGTTCAATTTGTTACCTCTGGTATTGATGTGGCTATAGGCGGCGGAACGCGCTATTTTGCCAAGCGCAAGGATGGCCGCAATCTGATCCCTGACCTCGAAGCACAGGGTTATAAGGTAGCCTATTCGCTCGATGAAATTAAGGATATGTCGGAGGGTCGAGTGGTGGCTCTGTGTGCAGATCAAAATCTGCCGATGGCAACCCAGGATCGTGGCGATTTCCTTCCCGATGCTACGGCAAAGGCACTCGAAATTTTGACTGCCAACTGTGCAAAGGAGAAGACGGGCTTCTTTATGATGATTGAGGGCTCGCAGATCGATTACGCAGCTCATGCCTGCGATGCAGAGCAGATCTATGCCGAGATGAAGGATTTCGATAAGACTGTCGGCGTGGCATTTGATTATGCGGATAAGCATGAGGGTACGTTGGTTGTAGTTTGTGCCGACCACGAAACGGGTGGTCTGTCGTTGCCTTCGAAAAAGACCGACTTTACCCTTTCGGAGAGTGGAGTAGAGTATCGTTACGGCACGACCAGCCATTCAGGCTCGATGATTGGTGCGCTCTTTTATGGTGCGGGGGCAAAGGAGTTCTCGGGCATTATGGATAATACCGAACTTAATCGCCGCATTGCCGAACTGCTCGGCCTGTAATCTACACTATGCTTAATTGAGCAGAGAGAATCTGCTTATTATAATTCAAAAGGCGAGCCGTTAAAGCTCGCCTTTTGCCATACCTTTTGTTCTCATTAACCTATACCACCGTTTGTCTATCTCCAACCAAAATTCGCGACCTTCCGGCGTTGCAGACCACTCAAAAGCGTGGCCGAAAATACACTCCGTTTCAACCGCCTCCCACAACGATTCATCGAACGCGGTGAAGTCGTTGTGAAGATAGAAGGCTCGATCAAAAGCATCCTCACACTCCTCGCTTCGCAGGAAGGCGCGAAATATTTGGTAACTGTTCATTATTATCGATTACTTGCCAAATAGCTCTCAATGAAAGCCAATGCCTCGGTATGTTTCTCAACACAACGAGTGTGCCCGCCTGCCTTGCCACGTGCCAGATTGTGTTTCAGGTCGTTCAACTTGACATTGACCGCCACTTTGTCGCCCGAAGCGCAGATGTTCTCGATGTACTCCATATAAGGGGTATGCTTGTCGTGCGTGAGTAGGCGTAAGGCCGAGATGACCTCGTTGGAAAATCCTTCGTCTTCAAGATCCTCGAAAGTATATTTCGTATCTTCCACAATGTCGTGCAAGAAGCCTACGATGCGTTCCGTGTCGTTGTTGCCCATCATTCCGACAGCCAGCGGATGCAGAATCGTCGGGTTGCCATCCAGATCATAGTCTGCGGCGTGCGCTTTCGATGCGAATTCTATGGCTTTGTCGATATCCGAGCGCGAGTCGTAATCCTCATTTCTCACCGCGCGGGGCAGATACATAGCCTTATTGCGGCCAATATGGTCGCGCCACATCAACTCCAATTTATCGGCGGTCTCATTATCGACCATTTCGCCCGAATGGCCCTTGCTCCAATCGATATTTGGTAGCTCTCGCTCTAACTCCTCGGTAGTGATGATCCCGGTACGTTCGGGATGAAATACCGCCTCGAAGTCCATCTGCATATAGTATATTTCGCGCCCCTTATCGGCCCAATCCTTACCTTTGTAAGGCTCGGTAGTGAAGCGACCCGCAGCGAAGATACCTGTATTTCCCTCGCCAACACGAACCATAAAGAAACGATCGCCCATTCGAGCCTTCTGCCACTCGTGAATGCTCCAATCGAAATCTTTGGACCAATATCCCGAAGCCCAATCCTCCATATCGGAGTCGAGACGCTGCATCGTATATGACGAGATGGCGGGATTCCATCTCAAAAGAAACGTGTTGTGCTGCGAATCGCAACGCTTGTTTATCGAGAGTTTAATATCAAGTTCCATAATCTTTTATAAGTTAATTTCGCTTCTGTGCTTGATAAATAGTACTACGCTCACCTGCTTCTCGGGGTGTGCATCGATCAAGAGTTGCTGCACCCTTAAATCGAAGATGTCGTTATATCCCAGATCCAGCAATTGGCTTATCGTCTGGTTCTTCCCCTGCGGAATGAATCCCAACTTGTAGTTCTTGTGATAGATTGCCACCGCATAGGGATCGAACTTGTTGTCGGCCTCCCTCACTAATCTCAAAGGCGTACCAATATGCAATCTTCTCAATGCCATACATCCCTCCCAGTATGTAAAGCCGGCAATATTAAAACTGCCCAAATGTCTGTTAATAGTCTTATTTTCCATAGTCTTAATTAATTTTTTAACCTGATTTATGACGCAAAGGTATGGGGCCATTTTGACAATTTGTGTCAATGCAAAATTTATGACAACAATATCAAATAAAAATCCCGACAATACTTCTGCATATTGTCGGGACAAAGGTATGGGGTCGCATTGACAACTTATGTCAATGCGGGAATGTCGCTCGATTTTTTAGATTTTTTTGCAAAGACGATCAATCAATGAGTGTATATATTCATCAAACTCGGGCGTGAGGATGCGGATATCATCCGCGAGTCCCATTACAAAGCGACCGATACCGACATAATCGCAGACCATCGTGTCGAGCAACCAATGGTTGTCGTCAATCTGCTTGATGTCGCGAGTGGCGAGTGGGTACTCCTCAATCAATAGATTGTGAGCCATTACGCCCAACTCCAACTGCACGCGTTTCTGCTCGAATCCGCTGATACGAAAGATGTCGATATATCCCTCGTTGTGCAGTTCTGCAAATTGCCAAGCATCGCTTAACACCTCGACCGATTGAATACGCGCAGTATTGAATAACTTGTTGAGCCCCGATTCCGGCTCGTAGCACCATATCTGCACATAGTTGGTCGTAAAACCAAACGGCTCTACCAGACGATCGCGCACAATACCCGTATGTGATGACGCGTAATTCTTCAAAATTACCTGCCTGCATCCCGAAATGCCTTCGATGATGTGGTTGATATTGATGGCATTTTTGCCATCCACGACGCACTCCGCGAGGGAAGTGCAATTATATACAGCCGAGAGTTTCTTGCGCAAGTTCTGCTTGAGCATATTGGTATTGTCCAAACCCTCGATGAGCTGATTAACGATGTGCGCCTCCTCATCGGTAAAGTGGATCAACTGCGAAATCTCTTTGAAATATCGGCTCTCCTTGCCGAGTTTATAGATGCCGCCCTCCTTGCGCTGCACGACAAATCCCGACTCCTTAAAGGTTTCGATGTAGCGATATACCGAGCGATAGGAGATGCCCAGACGCTCTGCCATATCTTCCACGGTGTAGTTGTTGTTGCCCGTCATCATCTTCATCAGACGCAGCACGCGCTCAATTTTTGGTTGATCCATAACTTGCTGTTTAGCCCATTTGAGGCCTAATCCACACAAAGTTATGAATTTTATTATTTTGAAATGTCTTAAAAATGAAAAAAGTGTATGTTGATACCTTAAAAAATATCTTTTACACTCTTTTTGACAGACGGGTGTCAGCAGATAGGGTACATAATGTTGATAGAAAAAACAAAAAAGCGAGAAACGAAAGTTTCTCGCTTTTCGTATCCCTTCAAGGTTACAATGTATTGGGTTTTGCGTATCTGCAACGCCTATCTTGCAACCTTATGTTCAGTATATGTTCAACACTTTTGTCGCAAAATAGGCGGATAGAGATAATTAATTATCAAATATCGCAACAACAGGTACTGTTTTGTAACCCATTTCAGTTTCGTACTGATATGTTCCTATTTGACGCACACATTTGCCTTGAGGAATCGATATGATTTGGTCATCATAGTAGTGGGTATTCTCATTAGCTATAAAAAGAACAACCATACCATGATATGTATAGCTGTCGCTATAGAATATTTTTTCGCCAGCATGCGCCAAAGCATTGCCGCGACTTACGACCTGAAATACCTCAAATGAGTCTGACGGAATAATATCAGCCGGTTGCTCAAACATCGTAAGACCAGGTATGCTATGGGTATCATCGTTGTAACCAGATGCAACAGCTAATGAAATAAGAAATAGGCAGATTATACCTGATACGAAACCTGCAAGGAAAATTAAAAAGTTCTTCATAGCTTATGAATTTTAGTTTGACAAAGTTACAAATTTTCTTAAGCCGAGATGCTGCAACGAAGAAAAAAGTGCAACTTGTAACTGTAAAAAATATCTTTTACACTCTTTTGACAGACGGGTGTCAGTAGATAGAGTACATAATGTTGGTAGAAAAAACAAAAAAGCGAGAAACTTTCGTTTCTCGCTTCTGTACCCCCTCAGGGGCTCGAACCCTGGACCCCAACATTAAGAGTGTCGTGCTCTACCAACTGAGCTAAAGAGGCATTCAATCATTTCCTGATTGCGAGTGCAAAGGTAAGGCAAATTTTCTTAACTGCAAACTTTTTGCCGATTTTTTTCGCCAAAATTTTTCTAAAAATCATCTACTTTATTCTAAAATATTGTGAAACAATATGTTGCAGATGATAACTCTTTGTGTATTTTTATTGCATAAATTCAGTAAAAGGTTTGCATCATTCGCGCGCGAGTCAAAAAAGAGTATTTATTTCCCCCTTTTTGTGAAAAAATGGGTATATTTGTATCAAACGAAATGCACGAAAACTATGAAAAAGATACGCAATCCCTATATTGGTTTGGAGGCCGAGGGCTACAACTGCTTTGCTTGTGCGCCCCACAATATCTATGGTTTGAAGATGGAGTTCTACGAGGATGGCGACGATGTGGTCTGCTATTGGACACCGCGCGCGGAGTATCAGGGTTGGGTGCAGACGCTGCACGGCGGTATTCAGGCGACGCTGATGGACGAGGTTGGCGGCTGGGTCATTTCGCGTAAAATCCAGACCTCGGCGATGACGACGGCACTCAATATGAAGTATCGCAAGCCTGTCCCAACGGGTGATGATGTGCAGGTTGAGGTGCGTGCGCATATTGTCGATCGCAAGCGTAGTTTCGTGATGATCGAGGCGACGCTGTCGTGTGGTGGCGAGGTCTGCTCGTCGGCCGATATCACCTACTACTGTTTTTCGGAGCAGAAGGCTCGCGAGGAGTTCCACTTTCTGCCTTACGAATTGGAGGAGGAGTAGGCCAAAAGAGAAATTGACGAAGATTATGAATATAGTGCAATATGACAGAAGATGAAATTATTAACATTCTGCATTCGGGCGATTTGTCCGAATTGTGGGAAAACGGAGTTGACCTAAACTTTCGCATTGTGTCGAGTGATAATGACACATTATTGCTATATGCAATTGGCGAGGTTGAGGACAACGATTGTTGCCTTGAACTGATTGAACGCGGAGCCGATTGTTCAGCGCGCAATGATTGTGGCGAAAACCTATTGATAAGCGCGATCTTCTCTCAGTCATTGGAGCGAGTTAAGAAAGTTCTATCAATAGCTCCCGATCAGATAGATCAAACAGACAATTATGGAACAACGGCTCTATTCTGGAGTATAATATTGAAGCAATTCGACATTGCAGAATATCTGATAGAGGCGGGTGCTGATGTAATGATAGCCGACAATGAAAACAGCGCGCCTTTACACGTAGCAAGTTTTGTCGGAAATGTGGATTTGGTTAAAAGGCTGATCACAGCAGGTGCTGATCCGAATCGGTCCACCTCAAAAGGGAATATCCCTTTGGCGATAGCCATCCAACAAAACCACAAGGAGGTTGCAGAGTATCTGTTCCCAATTTGGGTTGAAGATCCCACATAGTTGGTGTTGATTATTAGCTAATTATTTCGTGTTTTTGCGAAAAGAAATCCGCGCGAGGAGTTTCATTTCCGCAACTTTGAGTTGGAGGAGTAGTTTCCTTACGAAATGGAGTCAAAAAGCCGATAAACAAGAATACTTGTGAATTCAGAATAATACCTTTTACGATAGAGTATGAAAAAAATATTATTCATATTATTTGTTCTCATAAATATACAATGCCTTTCGGCACAAGATCCACCTGCTATGTTTATGCGCCGACTCCCTAATCAAGAGTGGAACAAGTATATTGTACTATATCCCGAAGGGCTCTATCTTACAACCGCGAGTGGGATCGGTAGCGTAATATGTTGGGGCGAGTGGGAGCAGAGAGATAGCATCATCCTTTTTAGGCGTTATCCCGAAGCCGTGAGCGAACAAGATATTGAATTTGAATTGGGGTACGATGCCGATGCCGAAGGGAGAACCATTGTAACAACCAATATTCAGGCTCTTGTCAATGTCAGTGCCAATGGGCTCTCGTCGAACACGCTTATATCGGGCGACGACAATCGTCAGGTGTTCCCGTATCGGGCAGATAGCGTCGGCGTTGTATGGAGATTTAACGAGCGAGGGCAACAAGTGAGGCGGGTGGCGTTGTATGACTCCGTAAATTCGCGCTACAACAATGTGGTGAGGATTAATATGACGGAAGATGATAGTTTTGCTTATGCGAACGTCAATCGTAGCCATATAAACCATAGCTACATCATCGTAGAGGACGAGGCGCTTGTGGAACAAAACACCGGCTTGGAGTATGTTCGTATGGATAGCATTGGTGTCGAACGCTATATGAATCGCTATTTCTTTACAGATAAGCTACTCGCGACCATCAACGAATATCGTAAGAACCATAGCGTAATACCCCATAGTTTTCCTATCGCTAAAGAACTATATAACCCCAACTCGGTGCGATTTATTCAAAAGTTTGAGAATAGCCAGAAAATGTTGTCGAGCGAAGAGTTGATCGATGCTATATGCAAAATGTTGCGCTATGATAATGGGACTACTCGGCCCGGTAAGAAAATCCTAAATTCCGAAGATCAATACATCCTACTTGTAAACTATCTATTTTGTCGCAATGAGGATGCAAGAGAGGGAATATGGTATGATCTATACGATCAACTTGCAGAGTATCCTGAGAAGCTGCATATACTGATAGGTTATATTGAGATGTTGCCAGATGACATACGCGGAAAGGCACAGGAGCAATTATGTCGCTCATTAGCTGGGGCACACATCATTAGAACTGGAAGTTTTGATAGGGGTACATTCATCGAGAAGTTTTGGGAAATGATGCGACGTGGAGGCTACTCACAATATATTTCAGACGATATTAGCGCGAGCATTTTACTTTCAAATGGGAAACCATTCATAATATGAGATATACTAATAGGATGTAATAATGAATAAGAGATTTTATACAATACGCGATGCAGAGTTTGTTGCATTAGAGTCTGTTTTGGATTATGTTATGTTTCACCCCAATTTCCTTAAATGGGATACCGAACAACAGATTGCGGAAATTGAAAAGGCATTGCCAAAGAATGCAAATTGCTTCAAGTTAGCGTATAGATCCAAATACCTTGATTTTTATAATGAGGGGTATATTTATATTAGCAGACGCTTAAAAGATATTCTAAGCGAATATAATTTATGTGCACAATATTACAACATTAAGATTGCAGAGCGAAAAGATATATCTAACTTCAAATGGTATTATCTGTTGAAACTGATGAGGTTTGATTGGTACTATTATCATTGGATCGATTTTAAGAGAAGTACATTTGCTTACAAAGATTCTCCATTTGATGATGATTATATATATGTGGATATTAATTCCTATGATGATGTCAAAAAATGGCGAGCGCAACCTGATCATCAATATGGCCCATTCATAAAACTTAGAGATATCGTTCTGACAAATTTATTCAATCCGGAATTAGATATGTTTCATCTTCCATTTACAACCGACATATTCGTGTCTGAACGCTTGAAAAATCGATTAGAACAAGAAGGCATTACGGGCATTGGATTCAATGAGTGGCCGTGTAAACTAATCCTAAGCGAATAGCCTCTGATTTAGAAGTGGTCTAATTAGTTGGGTTAGACCACTTTCTTGCCTCTCTTTGGGAGCGGATCGCCCCTATTTCCCCAAACTTTTTGCAGGTGTTTCTATAATTTAGTAACTTTACAATAGGAAATCCGCGCGACCTCTCAAAATCGGGAAGTCGCGCGGTTGATTTAATATATATTAGGAATACTATTTCTTCGCTTTTGGTTTTGCGCCCTCGAAAGTTGCGGTAGCGAGCACCTTGCGCGGAGCGGCCTCTGCCTCTGGCGTGTAGCGGAAGAACTCACGTACGGTGGTGATCACCTTGCCCACGCGGGTCTGTTCGGGTTGAGGCGTGGTATCCTCGACGTGATGAACGTAGATATATTGCGGATCGGGCTGCTCGACACGTACCTCGATAGTATATGACTTGCCATCTTTAACCTTATCAATGGGCACGGTCAGCGTGCGCGACGATCCTGCCGCCAACATCATCTTCACCTCGCCCTCGGCAACAGCCGAACGACCAACACGAACGGTATAGCAAACAACTGCATCAACGGGAGCCAACTCGCTGCCATTGGAGATGATGAATTCGGTCTTGTCCAGCTGACGAACCGCAACGCTCGATTGTGCAAGTGCAGGGGCGGGCGTGGTCGTGTAGTTCAGTCGGTCGCTATTCCATTCGCCGGCAGCAGCGGGGTAGAGCACGGGGCGCACCTGCTCCAAATGTTTCATTGCCAGATAACTCTCATACAGACAGTAACCATTCGACGACTGCTCGGCAATCGAGAATGCAACAACCGAGGGGTGATTCTTCGAGGCGTGATACATACCCACGGCACGATCGACATAAGCCGCCTCCCACGTCGGATCGTTCGACGGATTACCTCCGACGCGACGCGACGAGCTGTGGCGCGAGGTATTGATATCGGCCTGATTTATAACGTAGAAACCCAAACGATCGCACAACTCATAGAGAGCATCGAGCTGCGGACCACCTTTGATTTTCAGAGCATTGTAACCCTGTTTGCGGAGCGCGCGCAGTTGCTCGGTCGTGGTTGCGATGTCCGAGGTCATTGCGAACTCGGTGGCGTGCAACTCAACGGGGACCTCATTGACAGCCATATTCCCACTCTCAAAACGGAGCGAACGGAAACCGACGGGCAGAACCAGATACTCGCCAAAACGACCCTCATATTGGGTCTTGATCACAGCTGTATAGAGGTAGGGTGCTTCGTGGCTCCACGCCATAACGTCGGCAATGTTGTCCAAGAAACGAACTGTATCCTCGCGTTGCATATCGAGCTTGAGGTCGCGGTGGCCGTAGCTCACGACCTTACCTGCGGGATCGAGCAATTCGTAGTGGATTCGATAATCTTTCGCATTGAGCAGATGGCTTTTGAGGATCACGCCCATAGCGAACAGTCCGTTGCTGTGATCGGCGCGCGTGTCGAGAACGATATCGCGCACACGCACACGCGGTTGCGCAACAACATATACGTATGGTGCCGATGAAGGCTGCTCCGAGTGCTTGATAGCATCAGCCGCTGCGTCGCCTAATGTGCGTATTGTGAATGCATTACGACCCTCTTTGCAATATTTCGTAATATCAAACTCGGCAGGCGTGCGACCATCTTGACTATACGCCACCTGCTCGCCATTCAGCTCTACGGCATATGACGAGCCGACACCCTCGACGTGCAGAAATACTTCGCGGTCAATCCAGGCAAAAGGCATTGCGAAGTATGTCGAGTAGAGCTTGTCGTTACCGATCGTTGAGGTCTGCCACTCGCCATTCGCCGGCATCGGCTGGAAATAACGTGAGCGGTCCAACCCTCCGAGCAGTGCCTCATTGCGCGAAGCGTAGCTGATAATCGGACAGCGTGCAGGCTCTTTGCCTTCGGCCGTAATAGTGGGATTGTGCCACTCTTGCGCGGTGGCAGTTGAAAAAGCTGCTAAAAGCAGTAACGAAATATATCTTCGGATATTCATTTTTTCGCAGTTATTGATTAACTTTGCCATTCAGTTGGTAAAGGTACGTATTTTTTTTGAAACAGCGCAATGAACGACCGCACGAAACTCATTTTTCCTCCCTGCTATCCGCGTTTGACCGAGCGCGAGGGGCAGACTATGGTGTGGGATGAGCTACGTCGAAAGTGGTTGGTTTTAACCCCAGAGGAGTGGGTGCGCCGCCACCTGATAGCCTATCTTACGCACGAATGCGGTGTGCCGTTGCACTCTGTGTGCCAGGAATATGCAGTGCGTGTCAATGGACAGCCACAGCGAGCAGATGTAGTGGTTTGTGGTAATGCGGGCGAGCCTATTTTGTTGGCGGAGTGTAAGGAACCAACTATCGAATTGGACTCTTCAGTACGCGATCAGGCAATGCGCTACAATGCTGTTGTCGGGGCACGCTATGTGCTTCTGACCAATGGCCTGCGACTGCAAGGTTGGGAGCGTACGTCAGAGGGATATCGTCCGATGAAACGCCTGCCTGATCTACGTGCCAAATAAAAAACAAACGACGATGAAAGATGATAAGATTCGGGTGCTCGGTGCCCGCGTACATAATTTGAAGAATGTCGATGTCGAAATTCCGCGCAACCAATTGGTTGTTGTTACGGGATTGTCGGGATCGGGTAAGTCGTCGTTGGCCTTCGATACGATCTATGCCGAGGGGCAGCGTCGCTATATGGAGACTCTTTCGACCTATGCCCGCCAATTCATCGGCAATATGGAACGTCCCGATGTCGATAAGATTACGGGATTGAGTCCCGTTGTGGCTATCGAGCAGAAGACAACCAATAAAAATCCCCGCTCGACGGTGGGTACGGTTACCGAGATTAACGATTTCCTGCGTCTTCTATATGCTCGCGCATCGCGCGCCTATTCGCCAATAACGGGCGAGCAGATGGTCCATTACACTGATGAACGTATTGTCGAACTGATTGAGGAGGGTTTTGCAGGGCGCAAAATTGCACTGTTGGCACCCGTTGTGCAGGGGCGTAAGGGCCACTATCGCGAACTTTTCGAGCAGTTTTTGAAGAAGGGTTATCTCTATGCCCGAATCGATGGTGAGATTACCGATATTACGGTAGGACTGAAACTTGATCGATATAAGATCCACCATATCGACCTTGTTGTCGATCGACTGATTGTCGGAGCGTCGTCGCACGAACGCTTGGTAACAAGTCTTAAAGAGACGATGCGTCAGGGTAAGGGAACTATGGCTGTATATGACTATGATACAGATGCTTCGCGTTTCTATAGCCGCCATTTGATGTGCCCTTCGACGGGATTGGCATTTAACGATCCCGCGCCACATACATTCTCGTTCAACTCGCCGCAGGGAGCCTGCCCGCATTGTAACGGCTTGGGCGATGAAGCGGTGTTTGACCTGGAACGTATTGCGCCCAATCCGCAACGCACGATCCGTGAGGGCGGTATCGAACCGTTGGGCAAGGCGCGAAATAATATCCTCTTCGCTACGCTTGAAGCACTTGGTCATCGCTACGATTTTACATTAGACGATCCGATTGCGACACTTTCGGAGAGTGCGATGAATGCAATTCTTTATGGCGATGCACAGCCTATGATGGTCGATTGTGGTTCAGGTTCTGCATCGGTTGGCCGTCAGATGATTGCCTGGGAGGGTGTCGCCGAGTATATCAATCGAATTGAGGATGATGATTCCCGTCGCGGAAATAAATGGCGTGAGCAATTCCTCGTTCGTCAGAAGTGTAGTGTCTGTGGCGGTTCGCGCCTGCGTAGTGAATCGTTGCAATTCCGCGTGGGAGATAAAAATATTGCAGAAGTGAGCGATATGAGCATTGCCGATTTTGCTCGATGGACTGAAGATATCACTCTGCAACTGACTGAAAAAGAGCAGGCAATAGCTGGCGAGATATTGAAGGAGATGCGCTCGCGTGCAGGCTTTTTGGTCGATGTCGGATTGGGTTATCTATCGCTGTCGCGTGCATCACGCTCGCTGTCGGGTGGCGAGAGTCAGCGCATCCGTTTGGCTACGCAAGTTGGCTCAAAGTTGGTCAATGTGCTTTATATTCTTGATGAACCGAGTATTGGTCTTCATCAGCGCGATAATCGCCGCCTGATTCGTTCGCTCAAAGAGTTGCGCGATGCGGGTAACTCGGTGATTGTTGTCGAACACGACGAAGAGATGATACGCTCGGCCGATTATGTTATCGATGTCGGTCCGCGTGCAGGAATGAAGGGTGGCCATATCGTTGCTGCTGGTACGCCTGCCGAGATCGAAAAGAGCGATTCGCTTACGGCCGACTATCTGACAGGTCGCCGTGAGATTCCGATGCCCGACGAGTTGCGTAAAGGCAATGGCTCTTCGATC
>JAFPAT010000103.1 GCA_017425655.1 Rikenellaceae bacterium
ATGTGGTTGTACTTCTCGTTGCATACGTAGGTACCAACGGGGAAGCGGAACTTCTCACCACCCATTACCGAGCGGATCATCTCAACCGACAGATACGAGGGGCTCTGGAACGACGAACGGCCACGCAACTTGATGATAGCTGCACCACCCTGGGTTACGTCCTTCTTCATCTGCTCCCACTCCTCCTCGGGGAACTCCTCGGTACCGATGATGTCGTTCAGTGCGCGGCCAGCAACCTTAACTGCGCTGCCGAATACTGCCATCTGCTCGCCGTGGCCACCATAGGTAGCGCAACCGGTGATCTCGCTCTGCATTACGCCGAACTTCTTTGCCAATGCGCTCTGCAAACGAGTGGTATCCAGACCTGCCAGAGTAGTAACCTGACCCGGCTTCAAGCCCGAGTAGAGCAGAGTTACCAGACCGGTCAAATCGGCGGGGTTGAAGATAATTACAACGTGCTTAACGTCGGGGCAGTAAGTCTTGATGTTCTTACCCAGATCCTCGGCGATCTTGCAGTTGCCTGCCAACAGATCCTCACGAGTCATACCCTCCTTACGGGGAGCACCACCCGACGAGATGATATACTTTGCGTTGGTGAATGCCTCCTTAACGTCGGTAGTAGCGGTGATATTTACATTATCGAAACCGCTCTGACGCATCTCCTCTGCCACGCCTTCGGGCGAGAATACGTCGTACAGACAGATGTTAGAGGTCAGGTTCATCATCAATGCGCTCTGAACCATGTTCGAGCCGATCATGCCAGCTGCGCCGACAATCACGAGTTTTTCATCAGTTAAAAAAGCCATAGTTTTACTTTGAATTATGTTTGTTAATCAATACGTTTCTAAACTGTTTGCTGCGCAAATGTACGAAACTTTGTTCGGAATGCCTACACTCGCGACAAAGTTTTTCTGCTAATTCGTAACAAATTTACGCTCTTTTGCGCAAAATTACAATAGCTTGCACCCTTTTTCATCGTCAAACGACAACTTTCCCTTGTCGGATTCTGTGCAACCACTTGCCGAATATCGAGTAATGGGTTATCGAATCTCGCGTAGCAGATCGAGCAACAGTGCCCAGAACTTATCGACGGTCGAGATCTCCAAACGCTCGTCGGGCGAGTGTACACCGCGCAACGTCGGGCCAAACGAAACCATCTCCAAAGCGGGATATTTCTCAAGGAACAGACCGCACTCCAAACCTGCGTGGATAGCGCGAACCTTCGGCTCGGTGCCGAACAGCTTCTCGTAGCTCTGGCGGCAAACGTCCAACAGCATCGACTGCGGATTGGGAGCCCAACCGGGATAGCCGTCGCTATGCTCCACCTCGGCACCTGCCAACGTGAAGACCGAATCGACCGTAGCCATTGCGTAGAGCTTGCCGCTTTCGAGCGACGAACGCTGCGACGAGGTTACAACGATGCGGTTATTGTCGGCAAACTTAACCGATGCGAGGTTGGTCGAGGTCTCAACCAAACCGGGCATTGCGTAGCTCATTGCCAATACGCCATTGGGTACGCCGACGAGCGAGTAGATCAGCGCGTGCTGCGTCTGCTCGTCGATGACCATATCGGCAGCCGAACGGCTTAACGTGATCGAGAGGTTGGGCTCGGTGAACTGGTACTCGGCACGGATATCCTTTGCAAACTGCTCGAATTCAGCCTCGAACATCTTCGCATCAGCTTCGGGCATACCGAAGATTGCATAGGCCTCGCGCGGGATTGCGTTGCGCAGGTTACCGCCACAGAAGTAGCTCAAACGAACGTCGAAACGCTGCTCGGCAATCCACAACATACGTGCAACGATCTTATTCGAGTTAGCCAGACCGTCGTTGATATTGTCGCCCGAGTGTCCGCCCTTGAGGTCAGACACATCAAGACGATAGTAAACAAAATCCTTCGGGGCAGTCTTCGGAGTGTAGTGGAACGTCGCTACGGTGTCGATACCGCCCGCACAACCGATAAAGATCTCGCCCTCGTCTTCCGAGTCGAGATTTACCAGATACTGCGCCGTCAGCATACCCTCGCCCAGTTCGAAAGCTCCTGTCAGACCGGTCTCCTCATCTACCGTAAAGAGAGCCTCAACGGGACCGTGCTCGATCTCGGTGTCGATCATCACGGCCAACGCAGCCGCCATACCGATACCGCAGTCGGCACCCAGCGTCGTACCGCGAGCACGCACCCAGCCTTCGTCATCGACATAGGCCTGAATGGGGTCGTTCTCGAAGTCGAACTCAACGTCGGAATTCTTCTCGCAGACCATATCCATATGCGCCTGCAAAGCTACCGTCGGGCGGTTCTCGTAACCTGCCGTTGCGGGCTTGCGCATCACCACGTTACCGATTGCATCGCGCTTATACTCAATGTTGTGCTTCTCGGCAAAGGCGATGAGCCACTCTATGATTTTGCCCTCCTTCTTCGAGGGGCGGGGAACCTTCGTAATTGCTTCAAACTGCTCCCAAACAATCGAGGGAGAGAGTTCAGAAATTTTTGACATAGTTATAAAAACATTTAGTGATTTTGGACAAAGTTATGCTTTTTTTCGATACCGAGCCACGTAAGCCGCGAAAAAAGTTTATCTTTGTAGCACGCAAACCATTTTTACGCACAACAGATGATGAAAAATATACGTATCGGACACGGCTACGATGTCCATCAACTTGCCGAAGGGCTGACCCTAACACTCGGTGGCGTGGCTATTCCCCACTCGAAAGGTTGCGTTGCACATTCAGACGGCGACGCGGTGATCCACGCGCTGTGCGATGCGCTGCTCGGAGCAGCCGCAATGGGCGATATCGGTCTGCATTTCCCCGATACATCGGGCGAATTCAAAGGTATCGACTCGCGTATTCTGCTGCGTCGTACCGTAGCTCTGCTCCGCGAGAAGGGCTGGGAGGTCGGCAATGTCGATTGCACCATCATCTTACAACGACCGAAAGTGCGCCCCTACATTGACCAGATGCGTGCCGAAATGGCTACGGCAATGGAATTGCCGATTGAGGATGTTTCGGTCAAAGCCACCACAACCGAGAAGCTCGGTTTCACAGGCCGCGAAGAGGGTGTTGCCGCCGAGGCTGTTGCGTTGATTTACAAGGCTTAACAACCTCAAAAAAATCCTTTAACCGACTACCACACGATCCATCAATACGTCGTGTGGTTCGACAATCAGTTGCTCAACCAACTGACAAGCAAAACACGTACCTATCTTATATATCCGTGCCGCCGCAGGCACACCTAAATAGCGATCGTAATAACCGCGACCGCGCCCCATTCGTGCGCCCTCCGCTGTGAAGGCGACACCGGGCACGACCATCACCTCAATCTGTTCGGGTGGGCACTCTGCAGTCGCCTGGGGCTCTTCGATTCCAAATGCTCCCGAAGCCATCTGCTCGGCACAAAAATCGAAGAAACGCATCTGGTTGCCCTCGATACGCGGCACCACAATTCTCTTCTCGGTTGCCCATCGCTCAACCGCCTCTCGAATGGGAGGTTCGTCGCCAAGTGGCATAAAAACTGCTACGGTTTGGGCGGCGATGAAACGAGCATCACACTCCACCTGTCGGACGATGTTCATGGCCGCTGTCGCACGCTCCGAGGGCGAAAGTGAGCGTATCTGCGCTCGAACGGCACCTCTGAACTCCGATTTTGTGAGAAAAGTCCTCTCCATAACGTAAAATTAAGTCAAAAAAAGGTTGTTATTCGACAAACAATTCTTATATTTGTACTTTGAAAATATAAGTGTATGCACGTGGTATGCCCTCGGCTGACCGAGCATCAAACCACAAAATCGAATAAATCGAACCAAAATTAATTCACAAATATAAAAGTTTTTTTAATCTATGAGTAATTTTCTCTGCAATTCGTCAATCGGCAAGAAGCTGGTGATGAGTATTTCGGGTTGTTTCCTCGTACTCTTCCTGCTCTTCCACATGTCAATGAACATCGCGGCACTCTTCTCGGCCGAGGCTTACAACGCAATCTGCGCATTCCTCGGTGCTAACTGGTATGCCGTAGCTGCAACAGGCGTATTGGCAGCAGGTGTATTCGTACACTTCGCTTACGCACTGATGCTGACTATCCAGAACCGTAAGGCTCGCGGTCAGCAGCGTTACGCTGTAACCGTAACCGAAAAGGGCGTTTCGTGGGCATCGAAGAATATGCTCGTTCTGGGCGTAATCGTTATCGGTGGCCTTCTGGTACACTTGGTACACTTCTGGTCGAAGATGATGCTCGTTGAGCTTCTGGGTGAGCACTCGGTATTGGTTGATGGCGTTCCCGTTGAGCCTACCAATGGTGCTTATCTGATCTCGTTCATCTTCTCGAAGTGGTACAACGTATTGATCTACATCGTATGGTTGGCTGCTCTGTGGTTCCACCTCTCGCACGGTGTTTGGTCGATGATCCAGACCGTAGGTTGGGCTAACGACAAGTGGTATCCCCGCTTGAAGTGCCTCTCGACTCTCGTTGCAACTATCATTTGCGGCGGTTTCGCACTGGTTGCAGTTGTGTTCTTCGTTAAGAGCCTCGGCTGCTGCTAATCTTACTCCAACAAAGTAGAACAATAAAAAAAGAAAAACAGATATGGCTTTCAAATTAGATTCGAAGATTCCCGCTGGCCCGTTGGCCGAAAAGTGGAGCAATCATAAGGCTGCTATCAAGGTAGTGAGCCCCGCAAACAAACGTAAGCTCGACATTATCGTAATCGGTACCGGTCTGGGTGGCGCATCTGCTGCTGCTTCGCTCGGTGAGATGGGTTACAACGTGAAGGTATTCTGCATCCAGGATTCGCCCCGCCGCGCTCACTCGATCGCTGCACAGGGTGGTATCAACGCTGCAAAGAACTACCAGAACGATAATGACTCGGTTTATCGTCTGTTCTACGACACCATCAAGGGTGGCGACTACCGCGCTCGTGAGGCTAACGTTTATCGTTTGGCAGAGGTGTCAAACGCAATTATCGACCAGTG
>JAFPAT010000018.1 GCA_017425655.1 Rikenellaceae bacterium
CAACACAATTTTTTGCGATAGTCGAACGTTTTCCGATCACGAATGGGGATTTCGACGGTAGATCGAATCTTTTTCACTATATTTGCTTTGCAAAAACTATAAAAACATCAAACAAAATGAATAAAAATATAACTGAAACGATCAAATATATCGGTGTCGATGACCTCGATCTCGACCTCTTTGAGAGCCAATATATCATCCCTAACGGTATCTCTTACAATTCTTATCTCATTATTGATGAAAAGGTTGCGGTGATGGATACGGTCGATGCCCGTAAATATGACGAGTGGCATACCAATCTGCTCGCCGCTCTCGACGGTCGTACGCCCGATTACCTCGTCGTGCAGCACATGGAGCCTGATCACGCAGGCGGAATGGCAGCCATTATGGAGGAGTTTCCTGCAATGAAAATCGTAGCTTCGGCTCGCGCGGTGCAGATGATGCCGCAATTCTTCGAAGAGTGCGATTTTGAAGGTCGCACAATCGCGGTCAAGGAGGGCGATACGCTCTCGTTAGGTGCACATAATCTGCAATTTGCTATGGCTCCTATGGTGCATTGGCCCGAGGTGATGGTAACCTATGATGCGACCGACAAGGTGATATTCTCGGCAGATGCATTCGGTAAGTTTGGAGCCTTGTCGCACGAGGAGGATTGGGCGTGTGAGGCACGTCGCTACTACTTCAATATCTGCGGCAAGTATGGCGTTCCTGTGCAGTCGCTGATGAAGAAGTTGGCGGCTCTCGACGTGGCGATCATCTGCCCGCTGCACGGTCCGATATTGAGCGAAAATCTCGAATATTATATCGGTTTGTACGATACGTGGAGTCGTTATGATGTTGAAAGTGAGGGTATTTTCATCGCTTACGCATCGATTCACGGCGGCACGGCGGCAGTGGCGCATAAACTCGCGGAGATTCTGCGCGAGAAGGGTGTGAAGAGAGTTTCGGTGGCTGATTTGAGCCGCGATGATATGGCCGAGGCGGTCGAGGATGCCTTCCGCGTGGGTACTTTGGTTGTGGCGGCAGCATCGTACGACTCGGATGTTTTCCCACCGATGCGCGATTTCCTGCACCATTTGCAGATGAAGAGCTACCAGCGCCGTCGCGTGGGTATTATTGAGAATGGCTCGTGGGCACCTACCGCAGGTCGCATTATGCGCGGAATGTTGGAGCAGATGAAGGATATCGAGATCGTCGAGCCGATGGTTACAATTCGCTCGCGAATGAAGCGATCGGATCTCCCTGCTTTGGAGAGCCTGGCCGAGGCGTTGCTTGCTTAAATCGCTGAACAACAACCAATAAAACCCAACGCAATGAGACTCTTTTTCTTGGGCCTGATGGCCGCATATCTTGGCGGGAACATCTATATCTTCATTCGCGCACTGCAACAGATTAGTGGTGCGCCGATGGTGATGCGTGTGCTGTTTGGGATACTGTATTGGGTTGTTGCAATGGCTCTGTTTGCATCGTTTGCACTGCGAGAAATGTCGTTGCCGGCCTCGATCGGGCGAGTACTTTTTGCTATCGGATCGACGTGGCTGGTCTTTACGCTCTATATGGTTATTGCGCTCATTGTTACCGATTTAGCGCATTGGTTATGGCCATCGTTCAAATGCGGTTTCTGGATCGCATTGGCGGTCGTTGGCGTGGTTCTCGCATGTGGATATTGGAACTATCGACACCCTCGCGTGGTCAAGTTAGCCTTGGAGATTGATCGCCCGATCGAGGGCGGAACGATGCGCATCGTGGCGGCGAGCGACATCCATTTGGGCGAAGGAACGGGACGCAAGGCTCTGCGACGCTATGTTGAGATGATTAATGCGCAAAGCCCTGATGTCGTGCTCATTGCAGGTGATTTGATCGATAATTCGGTGGTGCCCGTAGTGCGCGATGCGATGTGCGAGGAGTTTGATTCGATCGATGCTCCGATCTATATGGTTGTGGGTAATCACGAGTATATCAGTGGTTTGCAGAGGGTTGAAGAGTTGTTAAGCGACACTCCGATACGCTTGTTACGCGACTCGGTGGCAGTACTGCCGAATGGGGTGCAGGTGATTGGTCGCGACGATCGCTCGAATCGTCATCGAGAGTCGCTCACTGCGCTGGTTGCGAAGACCGATACGACGAGCCCGATCATTGCTCTCGACCATCAGCCGTATAACCTTGACGAGTCGGAAAAACTTGGTATCGACCTGCAAATCAGCGGTCATACGCATCGCGGACAGGTCTGGCCATTGAACTGGCTGACCGATAGAATGTATGCGCAGAGCTACGGCTATCGCCGTTGGTCGAACACTCATATCTACGTTTCGAGTGGCCTTTCGCTGTGGGGACCGCCGTTTAGAATCGGCACCCGAAGCGAGTTGGTCGTAATAGATCTTAAAAACAAATAACTATATGGCAGACAACTATTTAGGCAAGAAGATGGAGGAGTATATGGCTCGCCGAGATACGGCTGCCGCACCTCGCCGCACACCTACGCTCTCGCGACTGCTGGCGAAAAATCGCAGCCATCGCGCCTACGACCCCTCGTTTGTCGTGCGCGAGGATCAATTGCGCCGCATTATCGGGGTCAATACACTCACCCCGTCGGCGCGTAATCAGCAGGTTCTGCGTTTTCGTGCGGTACTCGCTGACGAGGCGGCAAAGGTACGCCCCTATATCCGTATGGGCGCAGCGCTACCCGAACTGAATCTGCCGGCAGTCGGCACCGAACCGAACGCCTATATCGTCGTCTGCGCGACCGTGCCCGAGACGCGCGAGGTGAGCATTGATTTGGGTATTTCGGTGCAGTCTATGTTATTGCAAGCCACAGAGATAGGACTCAATGGATTGTGCATTGCGGCATTCAACCGCGAGGGGGTAAAAGAGGCATTGGCACTGCCCTACGAGCCGCTGTTGGTGGTTGCGATTGGGCGCGGAATGGATCGCATCGAGCTGACCGAAATCTCGGCCGCCGACGATCACCGCTACTACCGCCGCGAGGGCACGCACTACGTTCCGAAAGTCGCCCTCGATGAGTTGATAATAAAATAACCCGACCTACTATACACTTAAAGCCACCTGCACGGGTGGCTTTTACATTATATATAATGGTGGTTTGAAAACAATTTTGTATCTTTGCAAAAATCTATTGACTG
>JAFPAT010000019.1 GCA_017425655.1 Rikenellaceae bacterium
GATTATCCGCGAGTTAGTAAGTTTCACTCCCGAGGGTCGCGGCACCGCGCTTTCGGAGCCGCTGCGTTTCCTCTCGGCGGTGAGCAAGAAGCGCACAACGGCATTCCTACTGTCGGATTTTATGGACTCCGAGGCCGATGCAACGGCGTTCGAGGAGGCGTTGAAGATTACGGGTGGCCGCCACGATCTGGTTGGCATCCGCGTCTATGACCACCGCGAACGACAGTTGCCCGATGTGGGTATTTTGGAGTTGGAGGATGCCGAAACGGGTCGCCGCGTGTGGGTCGATAGCTCGTCGCGACGTGTGCGTGAGGCATACGCCGAGGATTGGATGCGCCGCGACCAGCGAATTGATACAATGCTCAAACAGAATCGTATCGACACGGCTACGGTGGCAACCGACGAGGACTATGTGGTGGCATTGATCAAGCTTTTCAAACAGCGATAGAAAGTTTTATAAAGATCGATAGATGAATAGATTACGTCATACGTTATTACTCTTTGCATTGGTCCTCGCACTTGGTGCTTCGGCACAGAGCGAACGACCCGAGGTGCGTGCGCAGATCACGCCCGACTCGGTGTTGTTGGGCGATGAGGTGTTGCTGACCATTGATGTAAAGAAGGATCAGGTGCAGGTCGTGGGCTTCCCCGTCTTCGATACGGGCGAGAATGGCGAGTTGGAGTTGATCGAGGAGTTGCCGCTTGACACCGTTGAGCGCGATGGTCGCCGTCAGCACCTGCGCAAGCGCTACCGCCTGGCAGCCTATGGCGAGGGTACGATTGTGCTGGGTCGCACACCGTTGGCATACCTCGACAAGAATATCAACGACACGATTTATAGTGCTGATTCTCTGGTACTTTACATCGAGCCTATCCAGATCGACACAACCACGATGACAATCAACGACATCAAACGACCGAAGGATATGCCGCTGCGTTGGGGCGAATTTTCGGGCTATTTGTGGCGCGGAGCGTTGATCGTTCTGCTCTTTGTGGCGTTGGTTGCGCTGGTGATCTGGCTGATTCACAAATACAACGTCAAGATGCCCAATCCGTTCCGTCCGAAGGTGGTCATCCCGCCTCACGTGGTGGCGATCAAGGCCCTCGAAGCGTTGCACCACCAGAAGCTCTGGCAGAACAATCGACACAAGGATTACTATTCGGGTATCACCGACATTCTGCGTCGCTATATGGCTGACCGTTACGACTTTGGCGCAATGGAGATGACCACCGACGAGATTGTTTCGGCAACCTCCGCAATCGATATGCCCCAAAAGTCGCGCAGCGATCTTTATGAGATTCTTCGCACGGCCGACCTGGTGAAGTTCGCCAAGGCGGTGCCCGATGAGCAGTACAACGAGCGAGCATATCTCGATGCCTACTACTTTGTCGAGGAGACCAAGGCAGTCGAGGTGATCGAGACCGAGAGCGACGAGACGAAAAAGAGAATTGACGACTAAACCACGAAGCAAATGAAACGAACACTATATCTGACCGTTACGCTCCTCGTCGCACTCTTCGTGGCGACCGACGCGCAGGCGCAGAAGTTCCCCGAACGCCGTTTGGTCCGCAAGGGCAACCGCCTCTACGAGCGTCTTGACTACGACAAGGCTGCCGAGCGTTATCAGCAGGCTATCGGGGTGTGCGACAGCTGTTACGAGGCGACATTCAACCTCGGCGATGCGCTCTATAAGCAGAAGGAGTACGACGAGGCAGGCAAGATTTTCAGTGCGCTGGCAGCCGACTCGACCCGCAGTGATCTGGATCGCGCGCAGTCGTACTACAATCTGGGCAATACGCTCTTCCAGCAGAAGAGGTATCAGGAGGCCCTCTCGGCGTTCAAAAAGTCGTTGCGATTGAATCCTGCCGATCTTGAAACCAAGTACAACTACGCCTACACCAAGAAGTACATCGAGGATCAGCAGCAGCAAGGTGGCGGCGGTGGCAATGATCAAAATCAGAACCAAAACCAGCAGAATGACCAAAATCAGGGTGGCGGTAATGATCAGCAGAATGATCAGCAAAACAATCAGAACGACCAAAATAACGACCAGAACCAGAATGACCAGAACAAGGATCAAAATGGTGATGGAGAGAATGATAAGGACCAAAACAACGATCAAAACAAGGACCAAAACGACAACAACGGCGATCAGGACAAGGATCAACAGAATGATCAGAACGATCAAAACCCGAACGATCAGAATGACGATCAAAATGGCGAGGGTGAAGATCAGCAGAATGATGGTCAGAACGATCCGCGCGAAGGCGAAGGTGAGGGCGGCGAACAGCCGTCGGGACTCTCACAGAACGATGCCGAGCGTATGCTCGATGCAATTCAGGGTGAGGAGGATAAGACTCGCGATAAGGTAAATGCCAAGGTTGGTCGCGGTGTTGTTAAATCGGGTAAGAATTGGTAAGCTATGATGACACATTTTGCATCTCCACATACGCTATGGCTGCTGCTTGTGCTCGTGCCGATGATCTTCTACTACATCTATCGCACACTGCGCGGCGGAGCCTCGATACGTATCTCCACAATCGGCTCGCTGGCCGAAGCACCACGCACGTTGCGCTATTGGTTGCGACATCTGCCGTTTGCCCTGCGCTGTGTGGCTGTCGCGCTGATTATCATCGCATTAGCTCGCCCGCAGGATGTCGAGCACAACAGCCGTACAAACTCCGAAGGTATCGACATTATGCTGGCTATCGACGTGTCGGGCTCGATGCTCGCACGCGATTTCAAACCCGACCGCATCACCGCTGCGCGTGAGGTTGCGGGTAACTTCATCGTCGATCGTCGTGGCGACCGTATGGGCATCGTAGTCTTTGCAGGTGAGGCCTATACGCAGAGCCCGCTGACAACCGACCAGCCGACACTGCTCACAATGCTCGGACAGGTCGAGAGCGGTCTGATCGAAGACGGAACGGCAATTGGCACGGGTTTGGCAACCGCCCTGAATCGTCTGCGCGAGAGCGAGGCGAAGAGTAAGGTGGTCATCCTGCTCACCGATGGTGTGAATAACCGCACGACGATTGCCCCGCTGACGGCTGCCGAGATCGCCAAAAAGTTGGGCGTGAAGGTCTATACGATCGGTGTCGGTACGCGCGGTATGGCTCCCTATCCCGTTCAGGATATGTGGGGCGACATCTCCTACCAACCGATGGAGGTCGAGATCGACGAGCAGACCCTGCAACAGATCGCCTCAATGACCGGCGGTGAATATTTCCGCGCAACGGACAAGAACGCGCTTGCCGAGGTCTATGAGCGTATCAACCAGCTCGAAAAGAGCGAGGTCGAAGTGGTCGAATTCACCACCTACAACGAACGCTTCCTGATCTATGTTCTGCTGGCATTGGCGGCTCTGGTTTTGGAGTTTGTCATCGGTCAGCTCTGGTTGCGAAGAATTCCCTAAACGACGATTTCTAAAACGAAGAACACCCGAAAACGAAGATTATGTTCAGATTCGCAAATCCTCATATACTCTATCTGCTGCTGCTTGTTCCCATAGCAGTAGCTCTTTTTATCGTTGCGATGCACCGTCGTCGTCGTCGCTTGGAGCGTTTCGCCTCGGCGGCGATCCTCGCCCAGCTGACACCGAGCGCATCGCCCGCACGTATCCGCACCAAATTCATCATCTATACGTTGGCCGTCATCTTCCTCGTTCTTGCCGCCGCACGTCCGCAAATCGGCTCGAAATTGCGCGAGGAGCACCAAAAGGGTATCGAGATGATGCTCGTGGTCGATGTGTCGAACTCGATGCTGGCCGAAGATTTCGAGCCGAACCGTCTGGATCGCACCAAATATGCTATCGACCGCGTTGTCGAGAGTATGAAACAGGACCGCATCGGTGTTGTTGCCTTTGCAGGCGAGGCGCAGGTGCAGTTGCCGATCACCTCGGACTACCGAATGGCGCGCGCCTTTACGCGCAAGCTCTCGCCCGCGCTGGTGCGTACGCAAGGTACCGACCTCGGCGCAGCGATCAAGTTAGCCTCGATGTCCTTCTCGTCGCAGAGCGAGGGTAGTCGTGTGATGATCCTTATCACCGATGGCGAAAATCACGAATCGGATGCGTTAGCGGCAGCTGAAGTGGCGGCCGAGAAGGGCATCGCAATCTATACGATCGGCATCGGTACGCCCGAAGGTGCGCCGATTATGGTCGGTGGCGAATATCTGACCGACGAGAATGGCGATATGGTTGTGTCGAAGCTCGACGAAAAGATCTTGCAGGAGATAGCCCAGAAGACGGGCGGAGCATACGTGCGTGCCACCAAGCAGTCGATCGGCTTGAAGGAGATTGTCGATCGTCTGAAACAGCTCGACGAGAGCGATCTGGCGACCACACGTTTCGAGGCCTTCGACGAGCAATATCAATATCCGCTGGTCGTTGCTCTGCTGTTGTTGCTTATCGAGTGGCTGATTCTCGATCGTCGTAATCCGTTGCTTGCCCGCTTCAACTTCTTCGGGCAGAACGGGCAGAAGCGAGAGTAATCGCCCACGACCTAAATCATACATATTTATAGAGTGGAATCACTGATCGAATTCTTTGTCGAGTGGGGCTACGTGGGGCTGTTTCTATCGGCCTTCGTGGCAGGTAGTGTCGTGCCGTTCAGTTCGGAGGCCGTGATTGTCATCCTGACGGGCATGGGACTCAATCCGCTGGGTTGCCTTGTGGCAGCAACGGCGGGCAATACGCTCGGCGGTATGACCTGCTATTGGATCGGTATGGCGGGCAAACGCGAATGGATTACGCGCTACCTCCGAGTGAGCGACGAGAAGCTGGCACGTGCCGAGCGCTTTCTGGCGGGTCGCGGAGCGATGATGGGATTCTTTGCCTTTCTGCCCTACGTAGGCGAGGCTATTGCGGTCATGTTGGGTCTTATGCGCAGCAATATGGCACTTACAGCCGCCTCGATGACCATTGGCAAGGCACTGCGCTATGCCGCCGTGCTCGGATTGTTTGAGGGCATTACCGCGCTGTTTTAGCCGTTGCGCGATAGGTGCAGAAGTTCAAGCGAAGATAAAAATAGCTCAACCGAAGACAAAAAAAGAGGTCGCCAACCCCTGCGGGTCAGCGACCTTCTCTTTTATCGGAAGTGTCTAATTACTTCTTCAAAGCGTCGAGCTGCTCCTTGCAAACCAAAGCACGCTTGGTGGTAGCCTTCTTGGTTACGAACTCGCGAACTGCGGAAGGCTCTGCCTCTGCCTCTGCAGGAGCGGTCTTGAACGGCAAGGTGGTCATCTTACCGTAACCCTCGATACCGTTCTTGTTGAAGGGGCAACCTACTGCTACATATTCAGTGTCGGGTTCGAGCGGCCATACGAAGTCGTCGTTCTCAAACATTGCGTAGCCGTAGAATGCGGTGTACTGCTGAATGTACTCCTCCTCGGTCATACCGATCGACAGACCGTAAGCAACCAGATCATCGTAGTCGAGCTGGGTGTAAACCGACTGGTAGTAACCAACAGTACCCTCACCCATAGTGTAGATCAACTGCGGACCATCTGCATCGTTAGTACCGAGCTCGATGGTAACGGTAGCCTCGGGAGCGTTCTCGTCAAACGAAGGCGAAGTGAAGGGAACGTGTACGATGTCATATACCTCACCATTCTCGTCCAGAACCAGAGCTGCAACCAGATACTCATAGTCGCACTCACCGTTCATTGCCCACATAGTGGTCTTGGTCTCGCCAGCTTCAATAACGTCAGCCATATCCATCATATAGTAGGTCTCCAACAGAGCCTGCTCACCGCCGAATGCCTCTGCAAACTCGTAATAAACCGAAGCCGAAGCAGCCAATCCGATTACGCCACCGCACTTGTCGTTGGGGGTGTAGGTAACATATGCCTGAATGGTGTTCTCCATCGATACCTGAATATCAACGCCGGGACCCTCCAAAGTGGTGATCTTCTTCGATACAACATCGCTACCGGTATTCTCGCGGTTAAATGCCTGTGCGAAAATTACATACTCGGTTTCAGGATCCAAGTTCTGCAAAGTAACAACCTTGGGCTCATTGCCGGTAACCGACAGAACCTCAACCTCACCAGCCAAGAACTGCTCAACGGTCGAGTTGCCGTCGCCGATACCAACCTTGAAGTTAGCAGTGTGCTCGTCGGGAGTAACGGTTACCTCTGCACCACTGTAAGTTACGTTTGCAACCGAAATCTCCAACGAAGTAGCGAAGTCGGGCACGTGAACATTGGTGTAAGCGATTGTGTAACCGCCATTTGCAGCGCGTGCTGCTACTACCAGACGATAGTCGCTCATCTCTTCCAGATAGGGCATCGTAACATTAACGGTAGTGTTAGGCTCAATCTCGGTGCAGTTGCCCTCTTCGAAGACAAAGTCGCCGGTTGCAATGAACTTGGTGTCGGGAGTACGATAGTAAGCAACAGCTTCAGCCTTGGTAGTGGTGATAGCGAAAGTTGCCGACTGTGCATCCTTCGATACAACAGCTACCTCAACGGTTGCATCCGATTCGGGCATAACGCCGTCATCAGCCTTGTTCTCTTCGCAAGATACGAATGCGAAGATAGCGGCCATCGACATTGCGATTGTCGCAAAACGAGTGAAAAATTTCTTCATATTCATAAGTGTTTTTAAGTGATTTTCTGTATTAATTACAATTCGTAACTGCAAATATATGTTTTGAAATTTAATTTTACAAATCTACCACCCTTTTTTTGCACAATCGGGCGCGCGAACATATATCGAAATCGTAACTTTCGGTTACAAAATGTAATCTCTATTGCGCCTGACAGCCCATTAGCGGCAAATAATCGACTGAAAATTAAATTTATTGAAGAGTGCAAAAAAAATTATTGCCTTCGCATATCTTTTCAACGGATAGGTAAGCGACAGATACGACGTTGCAATATGGATAATCCGGATTCAGCAGGCTGACTGGCAAGCACAATGAACTGAGAATTAATGCATTAAACCCTTACAACTGTTGCAAAAAGTCTCTTACTCCCCAAAAATCGTAGGCGTTTATCGTTTTTCAATAAATTTGCATTGTTTGACAAAGAAAAAATTATATCTTTGTGGAAATTTATTGATACAAAAATCGAACTATGGATTTACTTCGTATTGATCACATTACCAAACGATACGCCGAGCATACTGCTCTGAATGATGTATCGCTCTCGATCCCCCGAGGGAGTGTCTATGGTCTGCTCGGTCCCAATGGCGCGGGTAAGACGACACTCATCCGCATTATAAACCGAATCATTATGGCCGACCAGGGTACGGTGCTGCTCAACGGCAAGCCGATGACCCAACAGGATGTCTATCGTATCGGATATATGCCCGAGGAGCGCGGACTTTATAAGAAGATGAAGGTCAGCGATCAGGCGATCTACTTCGCCCGTCTGAAAGGTCTTTCGCAGCGCGAGGCGACGGTGCGACTCAAAGAGTGGTTCATTCGTTTCGGTATTCAGGATTGGTGGAACAAGAAGGTTGAGGATTTGAGTAAGGGTATGGCGCAGAAGGTACAGTTTATCGTTACGGTGCTGCACAAGCCCGAATTGCTGATCTTCGACGAGCCCTTCTCGGGCTTCGATCCGATCAATGCCAATCTGATGAAGCAGGAGATTTTGCGTCTGCGCGATGAGGGTGCTACGATCATCTTCTCGACCCATAATATGTCGAGCGTCGAGGAGATTTGCGACCATATCACGCTGATTAACAAGTCGCAGAATATTTTGAGTGGTCGCCTTGACGATGTACGCCACAGCCACGGCAACAACATCTTCGAGGTCGATTTCCGAGGCGAACGCGAGCAGTTGATCACGGCTCTCGATGGCCACTGCACGATGCTCGACGACGGCACCACGGCCGAGGGAATCTACAAGCAGGTGAAGATTCACGTCGAGAACGATGCGGATGTGCGTTCGGTGATCTCGCTGATCAACCAGAGCGTCGAGTTGCGTTCGTTCCGCGAGATCATTCCGAGTATGAACGATATATTTATCAAGGCCGTCGCAGGCCAGCTTAAAACGGTAGAGGAGAAGTAGTTATGTCGGCAATTGGAATTATTATAGGTCGCGAATTTCGCGAACGCGTGATGAAGAAGAGCTTCATCATTTCGACCATTTTGACACCGCTGTTGATGGTGGGAATTATGGTCGGTACATCGTTCATTATGGCAACCAACGTCGGAGAGGCAAAGCACATCGCCGTTGTCGATCGCAGTGGTGTGATCGCGCCGTCGCTCACCTCGACCGAGGTTATCGTCTATGAGCCGACGGAGCGCACACCCGAAGAGTTGCGCGCGGAGAGTGATGAGCAGATGTACGGTTTTCTGGTTATAGGCGAGGATATCATCGACAACCCCTCAAACGTGTCGCTCTACTCCTATTCGACCTCGACGATGGATGTCGAGAGTTCGATCTCGCGCGACATCGAGGAGATCATCGAACAGCACCGCTTGAAGGCGTACGAGATCGAGAATCTGCCCCAGATTATGGAGGAGGTCGAGGCCGATGTTATGCTGCGCAGCTATAAGTTGGGCGAGGAGGACGAAGAGGATAAGGAGAGTTCGAGTGTGCTAGCGTTCGGTTTGGCCTATATCTTTGGTTTTGTGATGTATATGTTCGTGCTCATCTACGGCTCGATGGTGATGCAGGGCGTGATCGAAGAGAAGAGCAGCAAGGTGCTCGAGGTGATGGTTTCGACCGTGCGCCCCTATCAGTTGATGATGGGTAAGATCTTGGGTATCGCCTCGGTTGCGGTGTTGCAGTTCGTCATCTGGATAGTGATTATCTTTGTCGGAGGCTCGTTGGTGATGCAGTTCCTGATGCCGACCGACCTTGTTGAGAGTGCTGCGGCAATCTCGGCAGGCACAGCCGATATGGCCGCAATGGAGGGCGCGGGTGTCGATCCCGAGCTGGCCGCAATGCTGGCAAATGCCACCGATGTAGGCTTCCTCGTGCGCTTCTTTGGCAGCTTCCTGCTCTACTTCCTGGGCGGTTATCTGCTCTATGCGGCGATGTTTGCGGCCGTTGGTAGCGCAGTCGATAACATTCAAGACGCACAGCAGTTCCAGACCCCGATCACTATGCCGATCATTATCGGTTTGTTGGTGATGATGTTCGCAATGAGGGAGCCCCACGCGCCGCTTTCGGTTTGGTGCAGTATGATCCCCTTCACCTCGCCGATTGTGATGATGGCACGACTGCCGTTCGATGTTCCGATGTGGGAGCTGGCGCTCTCGTTGGCGATTTTGGCCGTTACATTTATATTTATGGTGTGGGTTGCAGCCAAGATCTATCGCGTCGGTATCTTTATGCACGGTCGCAAGCCCACATACAAAGAGCTCTGGCGCTGGATCAGAACGAGGGATTAGCGCAGATTTGCCCCCACAATTATAAAATCAGCACTTGAAACGACGGTTTGATGATACCTCTTTTTAGAGGTGGAGACGGTTTCAGGTGCTGATTCTCTTTTCTCTTTTCGCCCACAATTTTGCCGGGACTTTATCGATATATTAATCGCTTTTTTGTACCTTTGCGCTATAACCACAAAAAGTAGAAAAGTATGGATATCGCTCAAAGTCGTCGTCGCGAAAATATTGCCGAATATATTCTCTATCTCTGGCAGCTCGAAGATCTTCTTCGAGCCCTGCAATTCAGTCCCGAGGCGATTTGGACGACACTCGTTGCCAAGCGCGAGGCTACACCCGAGCAGCAGCAGGCGATATTTCTCTGGTATATGGAGCTGTGCAACCTCCTGCGCGAAGAGGGCAAGGAGGAGCAGGGACATCTGAACCATACGTTGCACCTCATTGCCGACCTGCAAAATCTCCATCTGCAACTGATGAAACTGCCCGTGGGCGAGGAGTATCGTCGTCGCTATGCCGCCCTTGCCCCCGAGTTGCCACGTCTGCGCGCGCTCTTCTCGAAGCACGAGGCGAGCGATGTGGAGCTCTGTTTCCGCGCGCTCTATGCCGTTATGCTCTACCGCATTAAGGGTCAGGGCGAGAATCGCGCAATTGCCGACGTTGTGGAGCTTGTGTCGCCCGTTGTGGCGGAGTTGGCAAGGGTCTTTCGCGCCGCCGAGCGAGGTGAGATTGATCTCTTTAAGGAGGAGTAATCCGAAGGGCATTTTCAGAATTCTCAAAATTAACCCCGACATCCGCGATTTAATTTTTTAGTTTGGTTGGCGATGACTCTCTATGCACATATCGTTTTGCCGTTGGCGCAGCCGTCATTCACATTCTCGGCCGAGGGTGAGGTGGCGGAGAATCTGCGTGAGGGTCAGGCTGTTGTGGTGCAGTTGGGACCGCGCAAAATCTATACGGGCATCGTCTGGCAGATCACAACCGAACACCCTCCATTCCGCACAAAACCGATCCAACGCATACTCTATCCCGAACCGCTGCTCTCGAAGGAGCAACGCCGTCTGTGGGAGTGGATCGCCGACTACTATATGTGTTCGGTGGGCGAGGTTATGCGCTCGGCTCTGCCTGCGAAGATGAAGCCCAGCGGACTCTCTAATGAGGAGTTTGAGGAAGATGAGTTCCGAGTGGCTACCGAACGAACGGTGTCGATTGCGCCCGAATATCGCTCGCAAGAGGCTCTGAATGAGTGTTTTGAACGGATCTCGCGCCGTGCGCCGAAGCAGTATGCCGCACTTTTGGAGATCGTCGATCGACTCACCAACAATGGACAAATCGATTTCGAGGGCGAGGTGCGTTGTCGCACGCTCGAAGCCACTGCGCCTACGCTCAAAGCATTGGCCGATAAGGGTTTAGTCCTCTTTCACGAGCGCGAGCGCGAAGCCACATTCGGCTCGACAGAGTTGCACGCATCACTGCCGACACTCTCCGAGGCGCAGACCGTGGCCCTCGATTCGATCCGCGAGCAACACGCCGC